>JAOUGB010000568.1 GCA_029857875.1 Desulfobacteraceae bacterium
TTTTGAACCTTAGATTTTAGCAAATCCAGCAGAGGGTCCCCGGCCGGAAAAGTTTTTAAGGGTTTATCATAATTAAATTCTAAAAAGCTTAAGTGGGTTTTTGGCAAGTTCTTTGTTGGCTGCGTTTAGTTTGTTTTCATTGGATATTACTGCCACAGCCTGTCGATCAGGGGTGCCGGAGAAATATTTGTCAGCAGCGTTGATGACTTGGTCTCGGGTCATTTCAAGGAGTTTTTCCTTGAAGCGTTCGCGCATGTTATCCGATAAGGAAACGATCTTTCTGAAAAAAGCCTTTTTTGCGGCAGGTCCGGGCGGATCGGGTTTGTCAATTTCCGAGCAGACCTGGAGGACGGCCTCTTTAATATCCTCATTGCTGAAGTTTCCGGATCTTATGAAATTTCGAGCGCCGTCGTATACTTTCAGGGTGGAAACGATGTGCGGGTCCCTGTAAGAACCGAAATAAAAAATCCCATCTTCGGGGCTGTATATGGCAAATCCACCGTATGCCCCTCCTTTTTCACGAATCTCCCGATGCAGATACATGGATCTTAATATTTTGCTGATAACGGATAAGGCCGGTGCATCTTCATGTGCCAACCGAACCGTCTCAAAGGTGCTGGCGACAAATGAGACAGCCGAAGATGTACTCCACCCCTCCCTGGGGATTTCATCAGCAACATCAATGTCAGGCGGAGTAAATCCATTGGGTGATGTTATGGGTTCTGGTCCTGATTCAAGCCCTTTTTGTATGGATGTGATGGCCGACGAGGCTGAAGAAAGGGCAGGGTCTTCACCGATCAGGGCGATTTTCAGATTATTTTTTACAAAAAGGGTTCTGCCGATCTCTTTTAGTTCATGAGTTATGGATTTAAGATTATCGTCCGAGAGGTTTTCGGTGATTGTTTTTATGGTTTTCAATTGATGAATGCCACTCCAGGTTTCATTGAGTGCACTGCTGATTGAAAAATTCCTCGATGCCAAAGACATGGCCAGTCGATGGCCGTTTTGAAGCACCATGGATTCCAGGCCTGCTTGATATTCCATAAAGAGACTTTTTAATCGAATCAGGTCTGAGAAATCAAAATTATAAAAAAATTCTTCGATGATCTCAATCATTTTGTCCTGATTCCGGATCAGGCATTTTCCATTAAACGCGATAAACGGCAGGCATTCAGCCGCACCTTCAAAGCCGGTGCGGGCGTGGCAGGAAAGGCTCATGCCGCCGGTATGGGCATCCATACGGCGTGCCATCTCGACATAGTCATGGAGGGCAGTGCCGATTTTGGTGAATGCGTAGCAGAAAAAAGGAACCAGAGGGATGCGTTCTTTGAGCAGAAGTCCGCATCCGGCAACTGCCATGAAATAGAAAATCCCAGAGGTCGGCTGTGAATAACACGTGGCCGGAATCGTGGAATATGAGGTTGAGGCTTCCACCCGTTGAACCGAAGGGGGAATATCATCAAGCGCTAAAGTGGGAAGACAGGATACGTCCTCGATTTCTTCCTGAAACTGTTTTAACGCTCTGGTATCTTCTATTATTTTTTCAAGTTCAGATGGCGTTGTGTCGGCAAGGATTCGATCGAGCTCTTTTTCGACGCGTTTGCCTTCTTTTTCTTCCATCGTTTGATCCGGAACAAGTGTCAAAAGCACGCGGTGTGGATTGTCCAAGAAATAAGTATTGATTCGATTTTCAAAAAAAGTACCTTTTTCAATTTCATTCCGAAGTCTTTTTAAATCCTCGTCGAACCTCAAAATTCTTTCAGGATCGCCGCCGTGAAACCAGCTTCCGGCAAAGGTTAACAACAGTTTAATCCCGTATGGATACGGGGTGTTTGTTATCTCCTTGCGATGAAATTCTATTTGGTGAATGGCGGATTCAATGATTTTTTTATCGATGCCCTTTTCCGACAAATCTTTTAAAACGTCGAAAATGATAGTTTCAATTTTCGAAACGTCAGATATTGTGACATCCTTTAACCCACAGACAAACATGGTGTCTTTGTTATCGGCATCAAATCCGGTTCCGTCGCTAAGGGATGATCCAAGATTTGAATCGATCAAAGCCTTCCGCAACGGAGATGCCGGATTTCCGAGAAGAATTTTTTCTAAAAGAGTTAGAATTAAAATTTCAAAAGCGTCTTTGATATCAGCAGTAAGCCATGCCACACAAGCTTGGCATTTTTTTGATGGATCTTCATTTTTATCTAAAGGGTAGGTATATTGTTTTTTTTGCGGATGATTCCATCGGGGCTGAGATGGAACATCGGTCCCCGGGTCAATGCGCTTAAAATGCTTTAAAATTTTGTCATTGATAAATTTCAGATGATCTTTTAAGGGCAGATTTCCATAAGTATAAAAAAAAGCGTTGCTGGGATGATAGTGCCTCTGGTGAAAAGACTTTAGCTGGTTGTACGTCAACCGGGGGATAACCACAGGATCACCACCGGAATTATAACTGTATATCGTCTCAGGATAAAGGGCATTTAAAATAGACCGAACCATCACCTGGTTCGGTGATGACATGGCCCCTTTCATCTCGTTGTATACGATGCCTCTATAAACAAGCTTCAACGATTCAGCGTCTTCGG
>JAOUGB010000569.1 GCA_029857875.1 Desulfobacteraceae bacterium
TTTGATACCTAATAAGTGTTTTATCCATAGTCCCGCAGGAGGCTAATAAGAGGCTATCATTTTTTTATTTGGGATGACAACAGGATTTCAATTTGATGTTTATCGGGGCGGGATTATTGATAAAACAGAGATGTACGAAGCCGATTTATGAACAGGATGGCACGATATTTTTATATGGGTATTGTAAACAAGCACATTATTGTCATCAGGCTGGCAGTCGCCACTTTTTGGGTTGGGTAAAAAGCGGCTCAAATAAAAATTCATGGTATTTAGCTCCCTCATGACATCTTTTTTCGTCTGTTTTGTTTTCACTTAAAGGTGATGCAGCATAGCCAGGGCGCAATTCACCTATGGTTTTTCACAAGAACGATCAAAGTATCAAACAACCAGGTTAAGCAGCTACATAAGCAAGGGGGTTCGGCGGCCGTGCCCGCCCCTTTGGTATCTCTAAAAACAGCCGCATCTTACCTTTATGGCAGCACGGACAAACGGTAATGTCAATGCCCGTAAGTTGCCGCATCATCTCTTGAGTAGAAGCGATTTGTTTTTCAGGGGGATCGGATAATCCCATCAATTGACGTATGGTGTTCAGATTAGTCGACCGGTTTCGGTTGGCTAAAAACCCGTAATGCCGGATTCTGACAAACCGTTTAGGCAGACTGTGCAGCAAGAACCGTCGGATGAACTCAATGGCAGTTATTGTGATCTGTTCTGCCCGATTTTTCTTTCGGTTCTTGATTTTGAAGGTCACCATACCGTCTTTAACCGTCGTTATACGACTGTTTGCAATAGCGACCCGGTGGGTATAGCGCGCCAAATATTCCAGAACGTGTTCCGGCCTTTTGACCGGATCACGCACATCAATAATCCACTTTTTTTCATACAGCCTGATTTTAAGCTTTTTGTATTCATCACCGGCAAACTTGAGATTTTCACACTGACAGGCCCTTTTCATATGGTCCATGAACTTGCCGCGAAAAACCAGAGACAATGCCTCCTCGTTAAAAAGATAGTTGTCTTTGCAGGCAGTCCAGCGTGAACCGTCCTTTGAGACAGCACCACCGGCCACAAGACAGTGCAGATGAAAATGGGCTTTGAGCTTTTGATCCCAGGTATGCAAAGTGGCAATAAAGCCCAATTTCCCGCCAAGCGCATTTTCACCGAAGGTTAGCAGCGTTTGAGAGGCTGCTTTAAAAAGGATCTTGAGCATCACCTTTTTATTGTTTAAGATGACGGTGTTAAGCTCATGCGGCAGGGTAAAGACGACGTGGAAGTAGCTGGCAGACAGGATTTCGTCTTTTCTTTTTTCAAGCCATCTTTCCCGTGGCATGTGCTGGCATTTTGGACAATGCCGATTGCGGCATGAATGATACGTAATGCGCATCGAGCCGCAATGGCTGCAACGATCAATATGGCCGCCAAGATGAGCGGTGCGGCAGTTTAACAGGTCAAATACGATTTTACGATGTTCCGGCCACAGTGGGTACTGGCCTTGATAATCTCCAATATGTTTTCTGACAATATCGGCTACCTCCAGTCGGTTCTCTTTAGGCTTTATGATTTGGGCCATCGGGGCTGTCCTCCTTTTGTGCCTGCTGGGTGTCAATAAGATCCAAGGGACTTGGGACTTTTGACAGAGTTTCACGGCTCACATGCAGGTAGATCATGGTGGTTGACAGTCTCGTATGGCCCATCAAAACCTGTATTTTACGGATATCGCATCCGGCTTCTAAAAGATGTGTTGCGAAGCTGTGACGCAACGTGTGAATACCTTCTCCATTTTTAATGCCGACCTTTTTCCGGGCCTTTTCGTAGATGGACCGCACCGTTTCGTAAGATAATGGTCCGTTTTTATTTTTCTTATAAGAGGATGGGAACAGATAGGTTTGTGGGCGATATTTTCTATAATAGTGGCGAAGCTCGGCGAGTAGCTTTACAGAAAGCATGGTATAGCGGTCTTTTCGTCCCTTTCCGTCTACAACTTTGATCAACATGCGTTTACTGTCGATATGAACGGGCTTTAATCTCATCACTTCACCGGCTCTGAGTCCTGCCGCATACGTGGTCATCAGGATCAGACGGTGTTTTAAATTATTAGGGGTACAAATGATCTTTAAGATCTGCTCCTTTGTAAGGACGGTGGGAAGTCTTCGTGGCTTTTTGCCAAGACTAAAATCGACGGATATCTCCTTTTCCAGAATGTTCTGATAGAAAAACCGAAGTCCGGTTAAAACACCGCTGCAACTGCTTGGGGCGTTGCCTTTTTCGTTTTTCAAATACAGCAGATAATCTTCGATCATCCCTTCGGTGATGTTTTTTGGAGACGCATGATAGTGCTTTGCAATTCCTGTGACGGCGGCAAGGTAAGAACGTTTGGTGTGATCGGAAAGGTTCTTCAAATCCATTGCCCTGATCATTTTCTGACGCAGTTGTGTCATGGTGTACCTCCTTTGTTTGGGGTTAAACAAACTCGGAGGTATTTTACACGATCAGAGCAATAGAAAAAAACGGCGGGGAAAAACAGCAGGTAATGGCTAAATGTTCTCAGTTAATAAAGCTACCGCGAAGCGGTTTCGTACATC
>JAOUGB010000042.1 GCA_029857875.1 Desulfobacteraceae bacterium
GTTTTCGATTGGTATGGTTCTTGCTATTTCTAAATTGGCGTTCTCTGATGTCATGATCTATCATGTTTGTAAAATGCACATATAAAATCCGGTGATAAACCACCGGCCGAAAGGCGGTTATAAAATGGCAAAAAAAGTCAATCTTGATAAAGCATGCGAATTCTTTACAGCAGAAAGGCTCGATGAAATCGTCATACTCCGCTTAAAAGAAAATCTTCTTTTTCGCGCAACTGATTTAAGTGAAAGAGATAAGGTGATAGATTATCTTGACCAGGTTTCAATAACAGATTCTATCAAAGTCGTCGTTTTTATGAGTTCTCCGGAGGTCAAGGGTAGTGAAGAATATTTTGATTTTTATCATCGGGTCTTATCCTCGAGATTGTATGACAAGGATGTTCACAGATTGCACAATGTTTTTACTCAAATCATTTTAAGAATAGTGGAATTAAATAAAATCGTGGTGCATGCGAACAGTGGGAGGGTAATATCGCTATTTTTAAACTTCAGCCTTGCCTGTGACTATAGAATCGTCGCTGACAACACGGTTTTTCAGAACCCTTATTACAAACTGGGACTGATACCTATCGGCGGCGGCGCTTTTTTTCTCTCCAGGCGCCTGGGTCGGAGCAAGGCTCTGGAAATCCTGCTGTCCGACACGGATATCACCGCGGATGAAGCCATGAAACTGGGTATTGTAGACAAAGTTGTCCCTCAGGAAGAACTTGAAAAAGCCGCAGTAGATACGGCACGACTATTTGCTCAAAAACCCGCCCGATCATTGGCGGGTCTCAAGAAACTGATAAATCATTCCATGATAGGTCTAAAAGACTACATGGCAATTGAATACAAGGAACTGATAAAGGTATTGGACATCGGTTATTAATCCCTGATTACTAACTTGTTTTCCCATCCAAGCTATTTGTTTACCCGATGTATTTTGGGTTGCTCTTTTTCAACATCCTTTTTTCTTTTCGGAAAACGGATAATGTTCTGTTCGTCCGGACGTTCTAATGGAATGCTATCAGCTGTCGAATCTTTTTTGTTTGGTTTATGATAACCTTTTTGACGTGAAATTTTATTGGTATCAGAAGAATCGATATTCTGCCGGTATACGAGCGGCCGCCGGAGCATCTTTTCATAAATATCGATGTATTGTTGGGCGGTGACATGATGATTAAATGTAGCGGCGCTTTCGATCATTATTCGACGGATCTGCTGTTTTTTGATGTCAGGGGACATCATATAAAACTGCATGGCCTGATCAATGGCCCATGACAGACCGCCTGAATCGAATGTTTTGAACAAAAACCCGTTTCCCGTATCTTTAGACACGTCCAAATGTACGACCGTATCGTGAATGCCCCCGGTATCATGAGCCACCGGAAGGGCACCGTAGGTGGACCCGATCATCTGTGGAAGACCGCAGGGTTCAAAGCTTGAAGGCATTAACACAAAGTCCGACGCCCCATAAGCCAGGCGGGCCAAACGTTCATTAAAACCACATATTGCCACGCGATCTGATAAATTATGTAAACGAACGATGTTTTTAAAATGCCTTTGAAACTCCCCGTCTGCCACAAAAACAATCTCAAGATTCTGTTTCCAATAACGGGCAACGACGTCATAAAGTATATCAGCCAGTAACTGGCATCCCTTTTGAACCGGGTCCAGACGGGAAGGCCAAAAAAAGATGGGGGCTTGTGTGTCCTGGATCAAACCCAAATTTTTTTGAAATATCCGTTTATTGGTCTTTTTTCCCAAAACATGGTTGGTTGAGGAATACATGCAGGGCTGAACCTCATCAATGGATGGGTGATAAGATGGGTCGGGGGTATTTAAAATCCCGACGGCACATCCGGCATTACTTTTGTTGGCCAGCTCTTGCTGCATGCAATCTCTCACAAAACCGTGCCGTCCTTCGACCATTTCTTTCAAAAATCTCGGGCTTACGGTATTTACAAAGTGGGCGGCAAAAACACCGCTGGTAAGAAAATCTACAGGAACAGCATCCCTTGTCTGTTCATAAGTGGTCGCGTAATGCTCAAAATAAAGGTTCTGCCAGAATGAAGCACCGTCGATACCCCTGTCTTCGATTTCAGAAAGGGTGCATTTAACGGTATGGATATTGTGAACGGTAAACAGGCAGGGAATACCCAATTGTCTGGCCATGGCCGGAATCAGGGCGGTCATCCAATCATTGCAATGGATTAAATCTGGCCGAACTTTGGGAACAATATTGTTGATCACTTCCCGCTGGAAGGCCAGTGAGATTTTAACGTTTTCAAACTCATTACCGGAATAGATATGATTCAGATAAAAAAAAGCCCTGTCCTGCGCAAGATGAATTCTTTCGTCCGGGACGCTGTTTCTTATTTTACTAAACTCCCTTTGAGCAAATGGAGACAAATTGCCGTTGAATATTGATCGATAGTCGGGAAGGGCTACGTGGACATCGGCACCTTGATTGTACAGTGCACTGATCAATGCTGCCGACACATCTGCAAGTCCCCCTGCCTTGGCATTCAAGCAATTTGAATTTTGACCCATGCCATGGGGGAGATAGGTAACCTCAGGGGTCACCATCAAGACTCGGGGCTTGGTTGGAGAATTGATCATGATCTGCTGCTCCTTTGGATCTATACCTTTGTCCTGACATCATCAGAGTGCATTGCTACCCTCCAATGCAATTGTGTCCCCATATTCTCCGGTAAATGTCAGGCTTTGGGATAGTTTTTTGATAGAACAGTTTTTTTGAAATACATCCAGACCAAAAGGATGAACGGAAGAAAGCGCGCAGGTGTGAATAAAAACCCTTCCTGTATTGCCGTGATATTTCATTAGTGTATTGATCAGTTCATAGGCGGATGAACCGTCAAAGTCTCCTATGAGCTTTAGATGAAGATTATCGTTGTTTTGGTGACAATAAATTTTGAAATTTGATGCCATTGTTTCACTCCTTATTCTCGACGAATCTTTGCCCTGGTCAATGGTGATCTATCGTCTATCCTATGCATTCTTCGATCCTGCCCGCTCTGTCTCGTATGACGCGTATATTAATGCAAGCAGGTCTGGCGAAAGAAAACTGGCCGGATCAAGCCTCGGACAGGTTAATGACACTGTTGCAAGTTCCGAAACAGTTTGGACATAGATGGTCGTTTCGGGGGTCTTCTCTCCATTGCCCATCCACCAGAAATTTGTATTCATAGTTACCGGGGGAAAGCATCACGGCCTTGTTCCATATTCCATTTTCATCTCTTTGCATGGGGTGCTTTTTGGGGCTCCAGTTGTTAAAATCTCCCATCAAGACGACCTCTTTGGCCTCGGACGCGTTTAAAGAAAACGTCCATCTTCTTCGTTTAATTTTCTGTTTTGATTTAACCTTTGACATCTCAAACCTCCTTAAAAGCAACACCTCAACTGAACAAAAAAATGCTGCCAAATAAAAAAAGTAACACAAAGATCCTGTTATCCAGGAAATCTGCCTGCCCTGTGAAATGTCTGCCCAATGAAATGCAACGCATATTTTATCGGGGTGAAGCCTATTTCAACGGGGGCGGCATCCTCGGCTTTCGTTCGACTGAGTCAACACCTTAGCTTTTTGAAAACATTATCCCTTCGGGTATGACTCAATTTTTACTGATAAATATTGTGGATAAAAGCTTTTGAAGTGAAGCTTGTTTAAAATCGATTTATTAAAAAAACTCAACGATTAGCCTTGATCTTTTTATGTTTCTTTCAGGCAGTATTCGCGCCACAGGCAGTCTTCCCGGTCACAGTTTCCGTCTGCTTTTCCAAAACATTCCGGGTTTCCCTCGATGTGCTGGATGCTTCGAACGAGACGTTTTAAATCCGGGAAATGGTCCTTTGAGTTGTTGTCCGAATTGTCTGTCATTTACATCTGCCGAAAGTTTCAACAATCTTCCGCCTCAGGGGTATGAAAAGAGAAAATCAGCTTAGATAGATTGATGGATTACTTATTATCGACTTTATCGGTTTTGTCCATAGGGGGACGGCTTCATTTTTTCTGGGGAAATTTCCTATTCGGGAATTCCCCCCATACAACAGAGGAAAAATTCTGGTGATCTGATAGGACTATAATTGATTTAAAGCGTTCGATTGGGTGTCATTACCTGTTTGTTATCCGTTAGTTGGAGATGTATTTTTTCAGGTTTTATATATCCCGGGGAGTCAGGAATTTTATACGTGTTAAATCACTCCATGGATAATGTTTTTTCAAACCAATAACGAGGAATAGATAACGTCTAATGGAGTTTTGCTCGATTTGGACTGGAGATTGCTGAAAGGTTATTCTTTCCACAAATCGACGTCGATGAGGCCGAGCTTTGCAGCATAACGGGCCAGGTCAATCGCGCTGTGTAGATCGAGCTTTCGCATGATGCTGTGACGGTGGTTTTCAACTGTTTTGGGGCTGATGAAAAGTTTATCTGCAACCTGGGTTGTAGACAGTCCTTCGGCCAAAAGGCCCATGACTTCCTGTTCCCGAGCGGTCAGCAAGTCATAGCTGGTACCCGAAATGGCCACCTCTTTTTCCGGCAAACCGATAAGTTTTTTGACCACCTGATGGGAAACCGAAGTGTCCATAAAATAATGTCCCTTTAACACAAACTCAATTCCTTCTAAAAGCAAATCCGCAGCCGATTCCTTTACCAGATAACCCATGGCACCGGACTGAAATGCTTTTACGATATAATCTATTTTGGAATGCATGCTGACAACCATGATGCGGATTTTGGGAGAACATCTTAATATATCACCGATCAAAACAAGTCCTTTTACATCCGGCAGCCCCACATCCAACAAGACCAGATCGGGCTTGAATTCTCTGACCATTTGAAGCCCTTGACTCCCGGTACCTGCTTCCCCGACGATTTCATACCTGGGATTGTCTCCGATAATCGTCTTAAGACCTTCCCGAAAGAGGGGATGGTCGTCAATGATTAATATGCGTTTCTTCTGCCTCACGATTCTGCTCCTAAAAAGGTATTTTTATATAAATTTTAGTGCCTTGCATCGGATTCGATTGAATGGTCATTTGCCCTCCAAGCAGATTGACCCTTTCTTTCATGCTACGAAGTCCCATCCGTTTCTCATTACCCAATGCAAGTTCCCGTGCCTTGACATCAAAACCTTTTCCGGTGTCTTCTATGCGAAGAATAATGTTCGGGAATACGCCCAAAAGCCTGACGATGGCCTTTTCGGAATCGGCATGTTTGCGGATATTGTTTAGACCTTCTTGAACCAAGCGGTAAAGATGGATTTCGGTATCAGAGTCCAGTTTAAATAAATTTAAACCAGCCGATTGAAAGTCAACATTCCTTCCAAATTGGCTGGAAAATTCTTCACAATATATTTCAAGCGCTTTCAAAAGGCCCATTTCAACCAGAGCCGGGGGTTGCAAATCATAAGAAAGATCACGGATGGCATTGATGGCCTTTTGGAGGCGGTTTGAGATTTCCAGCAGTTTTTCTTTTACCGGAGTGTCTAATGCAGGCTGCTCCTTTATAAGCATGTCAAACTGAATTTTTGACGCTGAAAGATCTTGTGCCACCCGGTCGTGAAGCTCACAGGAAATCATCTGACGTTCAGTTTCTTGTGCTTTTAATAATTGTTGAGATAGGTTATGAATACGGGTTTCAGAGCGCTTTCGTTCACTAATATCTCTGCTAACACCCCGGTAGCACGAAATGTTCCCCCTCTTGTCCAAACACGGAACTCCGCTTGTCTCCATGATGACTTCAACTCCGTCCTTTCGAACCAGCGTATTATCAAGGGATTCGATGGGTTTTATTTCCGCCATCAGTTCAAAGATCCGCGCTTTTAAGGCCTCTTTATTTTCTGAAGAGAAAAAATCGTAAAAGTTTCTGCCGATCACCTCCTCACGGGGATAGCCGATGATGTCTTCTACAACAGGGTTTGAATAGATGTATTTTCCTTGCGCGTCCATCTCCCAGATCCAATCCGATGTGTTTTCAGCCATATCTTGAAATCGTTTTTCGGATTTGAGAAGGGATCGCTCGAGTCTGTTTTTTCGAACCACTTTCTCAACTACGGTGGGCAAAAGGGTAAAAAAATCCCCGGATTTGACCAAATAATCTATGGCCCCCAATTTCATGGCGCGGACAGCGACATTCTCGTCTCCCTGACCCGTGATCATAATCACCGGGATGTCTTTGTTTTTTTGACTTAAGGCCTCCAAAAACTCGATACCGTTCATACCCGGCAGAAGGTAATCTGTTATGATGATGGTGGGTATGATGCTGTCAAGCAGTTCTAAGCATGTGTTTGCTTCCTGGAAATGATATACCGAGGCATGCGAGAACTCTTTGGCGATGGACCGCTTCATCAGCCTGAAATGGGCCTCCTCGTCTTCAATGATTACGAGTGTCAACGGTTCCACTGTCAAAACTCCTCCTATTTTCCTTCCGGAGTATGAAACAGGTTTATTCTTTAAAGATGGGCGGTTTATTGAGAATCATCCAGTAAAAATCAATTTGCATGATCTTTTCCTCAAACTCTTTGAACCCTACAGGTTTGGTCAGATAGCTGTTGGCATAATGTTCGTAGGATCGGACAACATCCTCTTCCCGTTCCGATGTGGTCAGCATGATCACCGGAATTCGTTTCAGCAACGGGTCTTCCTTGATCTTCTTCAGGACATCTAGACCATCAATTCCGGGCAGCTTAATGTCCAACAAAATCAATCCCGGAGTGGGATATTTGATTTTATCTTTATATTTCCCGCGGTTGTAAAGATAGTCAAATGCCTTCTCCCCATCAGTAACAATGTGAACCCGGTTTGCGTTTCCGGCCTTTCGAATCGCGCGTTCGGTAAGTTCCGCATGCGCCGCCTCATCCTCCACAAGCAATATGTCCAAAGGTTCGTAATCCATGTGCTCAAGTCTCCTTGTCTTTTAAAGTGAAGAAAAACGTGGTCCCTTTCCCCAACTCGGATTCCAGCCAGATTTTGCCGCCATGATGTTCGACAATTCGCTTTACGATGGTCAGCCCAACACCCGTCCCCTCTCCGATTTTTTTTCCGGCCGGCAGCCGTTGAAAAATCTCGAAAATCTTTTGATGATAATGTTTATCGATACCGATGCCGTTGTCCCGGACAAAAAATACCTTTTGGCCGCCCTGCTCAATTGCCCCCACATCAATCCGCGGCGCAGGATTTTCCTTGCCAATGTATTTAACGGCATTGGACAACAGGTTTTCCATTACCTGGCTCAATCGTTCCATTTCACCATAAATCAAAGGAAGACCTTTTTCAACCGTTAATACTACGCCGCTTTCATCGATGTAAGGTTGAAGCATTTTAAGAACTTTTTTCATAAGATTGTCAAAAGAAAACTCGATCTTTCTTTCCGGCAACCGCCCGATGCGGGAAAGATACAGCAAGTCGTTGATTAAAATCTCCATCCTTCGGGAAGCATCGCTCATGTAATTCAGGTATTTTTCAGCATTTTCATCGATCTGATCCCCAAAGTCTTCGCGAAGTGCCCCGATAAACCCCTCGATAGTCACAATAGGCGTCTTTAGATCATGGGAAACGGTATACACGAAGGTTTCAAGCTCTGTGTTTTTTTCAGCGAGTTCGGCAAGCGCGGCTTCTAACTTTTTTTCATTTTCTATTAATGCCTTTTCCGTGCGTTTCCGTTCGCTGACTTCCTGAAGCGCCTGATCTCTGGCTTGCCGATACATTTGCATTCGCTCAAGAAGGAGATGAAGGAGCAATGAGAGGGTTGCTGAGACGACAAGGCCAAAAATGAGAATGGAAACCTTCCAGGCCATGCCAGACGGGTAAATGACAGCTTTTGGAACAAGATCCAACTTCCACATTTTGCCGGGAAATTGAACCTCTCGAAGTATCCGCAACCCTTTCTTCCCCGGATTTCCGTCGCTCTGTTGTTCATTCGTGTAGATCAGTCGATCCGCTTCGTACAGCCGGACCCTAAAGTCCATGAAGATGTCCTTGGCCAAACAGATATCCACAATTCGTTTAACCTGGAATACACCGTTCAAATAACCTTGAATCTTGCCGGAATAGACCAGCGGCAAGAATGTGTTGTAACCGAGCCCTCCCTGAATAAGCTCCATACAAGGGGTTACGATACTTTGGTCTGTGTGAAGTATATGAAATTTTTTTTGCACCCGAAAATTCTGAGGTTTAAAGATCGGCGTATCGATGACACGTTCATTGCTGTTTTCCGGAAAAACCCATCGAACGACGCCCGTGGGATCGATCCAGTTGATTCCCGTAAAGCCGGGGTAATGGGAATAAAACATCTCGGCAAAATCAAGAAAACGCGTCTGGCTGAAATCCGGCGGAACCCTTTCAACCCATCTTTCAGCCATTGATTCAAGAGAAGCCATGCGAGCATTCATCAGACCTTCCATACGAATCCGTATCTGCTCCGCAGAAGTTTCTGTATGCCGAAGGACGAGCTCCCGTTCGTGTCTGTTTTGATTTTGCCACAGCAACACTGCAATGCCGCCAAAAATCAAAAATGCGAAAAAAGGGGACAATTTTTTCAAATGGTGCATTGAATTCTTTTATTAAGTTTCAATCTGAATATGATGTTCGCTCAGGGTACAAAAAAACCACATTTTTCGGTATGCTCACATTGTAATATCGACAAAAGTTTTTAACAAATTCGAGCGGTTTAGTCCATCTTAAAATTGATTTCAAAACTATTTGGCATGTAATCCCATAAAAAAAGTGAGAATGTGTAATTTTCAACCTCTCACCTTTTTCATAAATCGAGTCTTTTGTAAATGCAAAGAAATGACTTCCCGGTTATTTAACTTTAATCTTAATCTGTTTTTTCTTGACTTTCTCTACCTTTGGAAGTGTTATCGTTAAGATACCTTTATCAAAGGCCGCTACTGTTTTATCTTCTTCAACACGGGATGGAAGATCGATTACGCGTTGATAAGCCCCATAGTACCTTTCCGAACGATAACGATTTTCCTCTTTTTCTTCTTTCTCTTGTTGCTTTTCGCCTTTGATGGTTAACCGATCGCCGGTGATGCTGACATCAACGTCTTTTGCATCTATTCCCGGGAGTTCTGCTTTTATAATAAGATGGGTATCGGTCTCCGAAATATCCACCAATGGTTGCCATTTTGGAAAGCCGATTTTTGACAATGATGTCTCTCCGAAGATGCGGGTAAAAAGATCGTCCATCTCCCTGCGAAGCCTGCTGATTTCTCCAAACGATTTCCAAGGAACAATATCCATAATATTCCTCCTTCCTTGAATATCTTTAAAAAACAGTTGTGTTGATCAGGCCCCCATAAATCATTTTTCTTTGAGAAGGGGTGCCTTGAATTTCATCACTCGTAATAACAGCACCGGCACTGTCGCATGGCTGACAACCTTTTCGGCCACACTTCCTAGCACCCAGGCAATTTCTCCTTTCCCATGAGTGGCCATGGCGATGAGGTCTATCTTTTCCTTTTCCGCATAGTGTACAATTGCGTGGTCTGGTACAGCCTCCTCATAGACCCAATCGACCCTTACACCCTTTTTCTCCAGGGCGTCGGCAGTTTTTTTCAGGTACCTTTCCGAGATCCTTTTTTCGTGGGCCGAAGCTTCCTTTATAACTTCCGCGGTCGCCTCTACCGCTCCTGCAGCACTCGCAAGATGGCCAAAGGTTATCAGGGTGACCTGAGATTGATGAGTTTTGGCCAAATCCTCCACTTGGGGCAGGATCTTTGCCGCCAACTCTGATCCATCCAACGGAACCAATATTTTTTTAAACATGAGCGCTTCCCCCTTTTAATAAGATTAAAATTGGCTTTTGTATTTTATTAGAAACAAACCAATTTGAGTAATACCTGCGGTTCTATTGCTCTTTTGATTTTAATAAATGAGTCTGTTGATTAATGGTCTTTTCGCACAATCTCTGCGTTATGCTCAAAAAATAATCCTCGGAATATCAAATATATGCCTGTGGTTATTTTTTTCGCATGCCTTGATCTTGGACTAAAATCCTAATTAATCAACAGACTCATAAATGCGCATGAGGGGAAAACAAGTTTCTTCTACTTCAAGTTTCAGTTGAGGCTGCAAAAGGGGTTCAGAAATCATACTCATATGTCTCGTCGCGGGCCGGTCTTATATCTTTAATCATTACAACCACATCAAGGGGTCTGTTTTCCCGATCCTTAACCAGATTCGGGATCGTTGCAGCACGATAAAATCCCGCCTTCGTAAAAGCGTTTATCGCAGAAATGTTAACGTCCGGAACCTCAGCAATGAGTTTTTCAAGCTCGAGCTTGAAGGCGATATCAGCAATCTCCTTGATCATTAGCTGCCCCAAGCCGACTTTTCGGTAATCTCTGTGCACAAATAATCGTACGGTACCCAAATGCCATTTCCAACCGTATCGACGACGATTTAAAGTGGCATCGGCAATAACGGTGCCATTTTTTAATGCTAAAATGGGCAGTGTCCTGGTGTAATCTATATTTTTTGCCCATTCCTCAACAATGAGCCTGCTGGCAACATCATCACGCAAATATCGCGCATCTTCTTTGGGAACCGCTTTGAAAAACGTATACAAGGCATCCTGATCTTCTGCCACCATCGGCCGAAGAAGAATCTTGGTTCCATCTTTTAGCTTTTCCTCTTTTTTATACGTGTTTAGATCGAACATCGAAACCACCTCCTTTCAAACCTTAAGGCATCTTGAAATGGTTTTATTTCCCCTCATGCTGTTTTTTAA
>JAOUGB010000570.1 GCA_029857875.1 Desulfobacteraceae bacterium
CATACATTTAACCTGCGCCATTGTAATGATAAGTCCTGCATCATGCATTACTGCCGCAGTATTAAAGATGTGGACCGAAAATCAGATCAACTCTGTCGATACTGCAAGATTCTTTTGGAAGATGAATTGAAAAAATTGGGAAAAAGATGAGGTTACATTTTTTTGATTTCGGTTTACGGCTTGTCCGGGTTGGTTAGTGTCCATCCATAATTGAGGATTTTTGTTCAAGATCAAGGCATGCGAAAAAAATAACCACAGGCATATGTTGAATATTCCGAGGATTATTTTTTGAGCATAACGCAGAGATTGGGAAAAAAGACCATTTATGGATGGACACTAGTTAGGTGTGCAAAAAGAGTTTTGTCAACCGTTCCCACCCCAGCTGAGGCAAATTCCCAAAAATATCATTATTCAGTTGGCCGCCGTCTGCTGTAAGGGGACCGACCGCATCCTCTATCACCTCATACAGGCGCTGAATCTCTTGTGAATAAAACGTTTCGGTTTCATCGCCAATCATTAGATTTCTGAGATCTTGTCGAAGGTTATGGGAATGAATCCTTAAGATCCAGCCTTCTGAATAGGGATCCTTATTGGCCACGTTCCCTTGTTCTCTCAATTTGGAATTTACCGCTGTAACGACGCCGCTGATCGGCGAAAGCACCTTTGCTTCAAACTTGCCACGGTTCATTAGGATGTCCGAACGGTTTTGCTGTATCTCCTTGCCCACCAGGGGGGCCTTAATCTGATCCAGAGGACCCAAGAGGCGTAAGGCAAAATCATCAATGCCCAACCTCACTTCGGAACCTTCCTCCAATTTTGCCCAGCAATGTCCTTTATGGAGATAGTATCCTTGTGGAATTTTGAATCCTTCGATATCCAAAAAATCTACCGGCCTGACAAAGGCATGCACCGTATATTGATCTTGGAAATATTGATCAAATTCACAATTTCCACACCGGTATTCATGGGTACAGGCCCTAAAGTCGATACGACCTTTCATATGGTGAAGACATGGGCGCTGGTTTGCCGGCAGCTCTTTTAATCGATCTTTCCAAAAAACGATCTCAGCCTTCCTCCCCTTTGGGGTTTTTCCTTTTTCTCTCAGCTTTTTGTTCTGAATGGCTACCTGCCGCATGGTTCTGTCAAAACGGCATGGGGAACAATCATAGTCTTTGTCACAGAATTTACGGTAAACCACTCCGGCTTGCATCCACAAGCAAGGATGGTTTTTTTCCGGTGATTGATTTTCCCAACGGGTTGATCCCATTTTACATTTTCCTTGATTATGGAAATGGTTTTTTCTTATTGTCATTAAGGCACAAAGACACTAAATTATTTTTTGTGTCTTCGTGCCTTCCCGCCTGCCAAAGTAGGTACACCGGGCAAGTGTGGCGAATCTCCGAGCCGGAAGCCGGTTGGTCCTGGTTATGTTTTAAGAAAAGTTTTGGTCAGGTTTTTCCAGCCGAGATCCGGAAGATTACCGTAGATATCCTCTTGAAGGTAACCACCGTCTGCAGCGAGAGGACCGGCAACCTCCTCGATCATGCCCTCTAATTGTTTCACTTCACCATTTATCCATTCAAAACCCTCTGTGTCGGTCATAAGCTTTTTCACCGTCTTCTTGATATCCGGCGTACGCACCATGAAAAGCCATCCTTCGCCGTAAGGTTCACGGTTGGCAAGTCCCGGGTTCTCCCTTACTTTGGAATTCACCTCTGCAATCACACCATCAATGGGAGAAAGAACATCGGCCAGGTTTTCTTTTCTCCTCAGGCCCCAGCCGATCTTGTTCATATCCAGTTCCTTGCCCATTAGGGGAAGATCGAAAGCATCTGCTTTCCCCAGAAGCTTGAGAGAAAAATCATCCAGACCGATTCGAATATATCCGCCGCTTTCAATTCGAGCCCAGGTATGTCCGTTATGAAAATAGTATCCGATGGGAACATCAAAGCCCTTCACATGCTCCATTTCAAAGGGAATGCTTTTTGTTCTAGGACTCATGACATCCTCAAAAAACTGGTCAAAGTCACAACTACCACATTGATAGTCGTAAGCACACACCCTTTCTCGAATACGATTGGTGAGACTGTGCCGACAGACTCTGTCCATATCATGTCTTTTTCTCATGGCATCCTGCCAGCTGATCTGTTTACCTTTTTCCACCTGTTTTTTCATGCCGAAATCGTATTTGCATGACGTACAGTCATAGTAGTTGTTGCACTCTTTGTTTTTTACAACACCGGCTTCCATCCAAAGACAGGGATTTGCCGCTTTGGCATCTTTATCCGGTTTCACCATCCACACCTGACCACCCAAAACCGCATCGATCTCACCTTTTTTACCAAGATCCTCTTTATCGCCTTTTCTGTAAGATGATCCGTAACCCAAACGACTTCTCTGATTTTTTTTAATTTTTTCTGCCATTTGTCCCGCTCCTTTGTCTTATGGTTTTTTTATTTTGTTATCTGTTTTGTGGATATATAAAGCAAAGGGTGTGCCATTTCAGAAAAAATTCTTCAAAAAATGAGATAACATATTAATATTATGTAAATTTTAAGGTTTGACAAAGACTCACAAGAAT
>JAOUGB010000571.1 GCA_029857875.1 Desulfobacteraceae bacterium
GCCGGCGATGACGCAAATGATACGGCTTACTTTCATTATAATGAATTGCCTGAAATCGCCTTTGAAAGCCATGCAAGTTTCATCAGAATGTATTATGCAGCTTATTCTGCCTGATTTAAAAATCCTGGCCCAGAGGACCCGACTTTGATATAACCCCTGGAAGGGGCTGTTTTGCTTAAAGCCGTATTAGTTAAAAGTGCCTAAAGTGATCTAAAGTGCCTAAAGTTATGGAGTCGCTTCGCTCCGCTGATTTTATATAATTTGCAGAAATCCTTAACTTTAACTCACTTTAAACTCTTCCAACAATTATTCAGGCAGAGCCATAATTCTCTGACCTAAGATAGAGGACCAAGTCTCTAATAAAAATAAATATAACGATCCAGATGAAAGGGTAAAACCGTCGATCCCTATCCGGTTAATATTGGGCAAAGACATAACCGCCTTTTCCGTTACTGTCTTCATATAACGGTTCGGGCAGGTTTTGTTTCCATCGCCTGTATTTTCTGGATTTCGCAATAAGCACCACACGTCCTTTTTCGGCGTTTTGAAGGACGAGATCTTTAAATTGTTTCAGATTGAGTGAACGATATTTCGCGTCTTCATAATTCAGTCCATAGGAAACCTCGCCGCCCCCTTCAAGAAGATACACATCATCTCGCTTGTAGAACCAGCAAACCGCTCCCATGGGATCTTCATCTGAAACCAGCACAGTGTCTGCGCGGATTTTGTGTACGTTTTTCAGCAGGAATTCTCCCGGAGCTTTATGTTCAAGGGTCAGGTCCGGCATAATGAAATTAGATCCAAATAATAGAAGTAATGGCGCGCAGCCGACGAGCATGAGTTTTGTTTTGCTGTTTGAGGCCCTGACTGCAGAGATTAAAAGAAAAGCAAACACCATAAATCCGATAACCCCCAAACCCCACTTCCACGTTTGATCATAAGGTTTGAATCCCTTGAACCCCATGATTTGAATCACTATTAATGCCACCGCTATGATCACCGCCAGCAACGCAAGAGACCAAACAGCAACGGAAAACGATTTCTTACCCCCTGTTTCGAAATATTTTTTAAGCCCGGTTGACATAAGCATCGCAAAAGGAGGAAAACACGGCAGGATGTAAGTCAGAATTTTACCCTTTGAGACGGAAAAAAATAAAAAAGGAAAAAAGAACCAGCATATGACATAACGGGTTATCGATGCTTTAATCCCTGTTTTTTTTAACCCCAATATCGCCGCAGGAAAGAGAAATATCCATGGAAGGGCTGCTGCGGGGAACAAATAAATATAATACCAAAACGATTCATGGTGCTGTGCCCCGGAAGACAAAAACCGCTTGATATGTTCGATCCAAACAAAGAAATGCCAGAAATCAGGCGCCTTGAAGTGAACCATTACAGCCCACGGTATCACGACCAAAACTGCTGCGATTATCGGCAGCCAGGGAATGACAAATAACTCTTTGAAACGGCCTTCCCAGATCATAAACGGCACAATGGCCACCACCGGGATTGCAAACGCCAAAAAACCCTTTGTAAGGAATGCAAACCCGCAAAAAACACCGAACAGCAATAAATAAACGTTCTTTTTCTTTTTGGACGGTTCGGTATCATGGGCGAAAAAAAATGATGTCATTGAAGCGGTAACAAACACGGCCAGCATGCTGTCCAAAATATTGAACGTTCCAATGCCATATACTATAAATGAGGTCAGAAATATCAGCGCAGCCAGAGTTGCAGCGGTAATTTCTCCCGAAAATCGGCGAATTAGCAAAAATATCATAAACGCCGAAAGTCCTGTGGCCGCTGCTGATGGAAAGCGAACGGCAAAGGCATTTTCTCCGAACAACTTGATGGATAATGCATTCAGCCAGTACCCCATCACGGGTTTTTCAAAATATCTCAGTCCATTAAGCCTCGGGACAATCCAGTCGCCTGAAACGATCATCTCACGGGGAATTTCAGCATAGCGCGATTCATCAGGGATAATAATGGGTCGAATCCCAAGCGGTATGATATAAAGGAACACAAAAATACCGATGATGACCACACACGATTTTCTCATTCCTAAAACCTGCATACATATTTTAAAGGGATTAAATACACAAAATTATACTATTTTATACCTGAATCGAAATCCATCCGTCACGGCCGCTAATTTTTCCAGGCTCAATGGAAGAATTGCCGACGGGAATGTTTCCAGGAAGAAATGTGCCCAGAGGAACAAAGGATATCCCTTCTGACTGAGCCTTCTTTAAAAACTGATCAAACATTCTCGCACAGGAGATGCCTTCAACCTCGGCGTGAACCGTCAAAACATTCAATTCTTCCGGTTTCATCAGCGAAAAAATATAGTCGTTGTAATTGTCGGCAGAAACGCCTTTATGCCCGATGACTTCGTCATAGGTTGGCAGTGTTACGGGGATCTGGGGCTGGGACAACTTTTCCCCGCCGACGACCGGGTAAAAAATGCTCCTGCCCCTGCAATCGCTGTTGTAGTTAAAATGAAATCTTTCTTTTTCCAAAAGCACCTTGTTGTTGCATTTCCATGCAGGCACCGCCGAGCAGACCGGCGGTTTTCCC
>JAOUGB010000043.1 GCA_029857875.1 Desulfobacteraceae bacterium
CTGCCGGACCTTCACCTTCTAAAGAAACAATGATCCCTTGAAAAGGATTGGTCTTGTAGTCGGCCGAAGCAAAACTCTGTAACGGATGCATGGATCCTATCCACGCACCGCATGTTTTCGCACTCGATAACACGGATGACGCCAATGCCCCGCTACAGTGCATCACAACAGCATTATCGGCAAAGCCGGTATTTTGGGAAATGGTATTACACGTGTCTTTGATGGCGCTGTCGGGTGTTGTGATAAACACGACATCCGCATGTCTGGTGATGTCCCATGGAACATCGCTGAAATGATCGGAAAGAACAATATCGGCGACATGTTTGGCTGATGAAAGGCTTTTACTGGCAAATCCAGCTGACCGGTATCCGGCCCGGGTTAAAAATATCGCAAGGGCTGTTCCGACTTTTCCACATCCGACTATGGCAAATGAAGGCTTCATTGTGTTTTCCTTGAAAGACTGCGTATGGATCGAACCGCAATCAGGCTTGGCATGTTAGTTTTAAGATTATCGTGTCGTTCGATGGAAATTTTCCCCCTGGTCTTAAATTTCATGGTATTTTAAGTGACTACAATGGCGAAACAGCCCTTGTCAAGCCAAAGCGGCGTATCGTTTTGATATGTTGGGTGTTTAATATTTTCTTGACACGCAGACCCATTGGCCATACGTTGACATCTTAAAAATGAGATTTTTTATACGATAGCATTTGGAAGATTTCATTATAAATAGTGCCTGAACGAAAACGGATGCATTACCAGTTTGTTAATAAATTTCCAAGACTTTTTGGGTTCAGGTTTCAGTGTTCAGGTTTCAGCCAATTTTTGGTACTACTGACACCTGACACCCGAAACCTGATTGAGAGGTTGTTCTGAAACATTATCCAACATCGAAAAAAAATACAAAGGATAAAATCTTCACCTTCCGGGAAATGATGGAAATTATTCTGGAGGAGAACCGGTGCCTGATGAAAAATATCACCGGGAAAGCTGCCAAGGATTTTATCCAAAGGATCCGGAACGCGGAATCCATCTTTTTTTCCGCCCAAGGAAGAACCGGCTTTATCCTGCGATGTTTTTGCATGCGATTGATGCATTTGGGGTACAGCGTTTACTTTTGCGGCGAAACCGTTACCCCCGCCATTACAGGTAACGATCTGCTCATCGTTTTAAGCGGATCCGGGGAAACCCCGTCGACCCTCGAAGCGGTAAGGCTTGCCAAACAATACGAGGCCGAAACATACGGTATCCTGGGAAATATTGAATCCAGAATCGGTTCACTGGTGGATCACAGCCTCCACCTTCCCGGAACCACAAAATTGTGCCGTGATGGTGAGCCGGAATCAGCTCAGATGGCCGGCTCTCTCTTTGAACAATCTGCCTTTCTTTTTTTGGAGGCAGTGGTATTAAAGATATATCAAACTCGAAAAAAGGATGTTGGAAGCGTTTCATCCAGACATGCGGTAATTGAGTAAAGAATCCAGCCCAGAGGAGTTGGCTTTGATATAAGCCCTGGAAGGGGCTGCTTTACTTAAAGCGTACAAGTTAAAAGTGTCTAAAGTGATCTAAAGTGCCTAAAGTTATGGTGTCGCTTCGCTCCGCTGATTTCATATAACTGACAGAATTCCTTAACTTTAGCTCACTTTAAACTTTAGTTCACTTCAAACTTTTCCAGCAATTCTTCAGGCAGAGCTAAAACTCTCTGACCTGGTACAGAAGACCAGGTTTTTTATGACTAAATAAAGGAGGAAATATGAAACCAATCCTGCAATTGGCTTTAGATTTTGTAGATTTGAAACGGGCGCTGAAAAGCGCCAAGGCCGGAATTTCCGGCGGCGTTGACTGGCTCGAAGCCGGCACGCCGCTCATCAAGAGTGAAGGTCTACATGCCGTCAGGGAACTCAGGAGACTTTTTCCTGACAGCACCATCGTTGCAGATATGAAGATCATGGATGCCGGCAGAACTGAAGTCGAAACTGCGGCCAAAGCAGGTGCCAATATCGTGGACGTGCTCGGGGCATCCAGTGATGCGACCATCCGGGAATGCATTCAGGCCGGAAAAAACTATGGGGCAAAAATAGTGGTGGACATGATCGCGGTGGATGATGTTCTGTCCAGAGCAAAGCAGGTCGAGGACTTTGGGGCTGACTATGTGTCGGTACACTGCGCCATTGACGAGCAGATGGAAGGTAAAGATCCTTTCGACGTTTTACGCCAGGTCAGCGAAGCATTGTCTATTCCGGTGGCGGTGGCCGGAGGTATAAATTCTGAGACCGCTGCCAGAGCGGTGGAGGCCGGTGCAGCCATCGTTATTGTGGGGGGCGCCATCACCAAAGCCATGGATCCTGAACAGGCGGCTCGAGAAATCCGCCAAGGACTCGATACCGGAAAAAGCATCAGCACCACCCTTTTTAAACGAAAAGGCGAGTCTCAGATTCGGGAAATTCTGGAAATGGTGTCGTCAGCGAACCTTTCGGATGCATTGCACCGGGGGGGGGTTCTTCAGGGAATTCGACCGCTTTTTCCAGGTATCCGAATGATAGGTCAGGCCGTTACGGTAAGAACGTATCCCGGAGACTGGGCCAAACCGGTTCAAGCCATTGACGTGGCACAGCCGGGTGAAATTATTGTTATCGACGCCGGTGGGGCGGGGCCCGCCCTCTGGGGAGAACTGGCAACACATTCGGCAGTTCAAAGGAATCTGGGCGGTGTTGTTATTGACGGCGCCCTGAGAGACAGCCCTGAAATTATGGCAATGAAATTCCCGGCGTTCAGCAGACTGGTGATGCCCAATGCCGGTGAACCCAAGGGGTTTGGAGAGATTGGCGTTCCTGTAACGGTGGGCAATATGCGCGTAGAACCCGGGGACTGGCTGCTGGGCGATGACGACGGGGTGGTGCTGCTGCCGAAAGCCATCGCCGTAGAGTATGCCAACCGGAGCATGGATGTACTTGAGAGAGAAAACCGCATACGAGAAGAAATTAAAGAGGGAAGCACCCTGAGCAAGGTGACGGAACTTCTGCGGTGGGAAAAAAAATAAGGATGATACAGCTAATCAGAGGATTTAAGGATATTCTTCCCGGAGAAGTTGAGCTCTGGCAGCAGGTCGAAAATACCGCCAGGTCTCTCCTTGAAGATTTCGGATTCAAAGAGATCCGCATCCCGATTATGGAGCATACGGAACTGTTTGCCAGGAGCATTGGTGAAGATACCGATATTGTTGAAAAAGAGATGTATACCTTCCCTGACAGAAAGGGAGATCTGATCACCCTTCGGCCCGAAGCCACCGCATCGGTCTGTCGCTCCTATATCCAGCACAAAATGTATACAACAGATCCGGTCCGGAAATTTTATACCATCGGTCCCATGTTTCGTCGAGAGAGACCCCAAAAAGGAAGATACCGGCAGTTCTATCAGATCAATGCTGAAATTTTTGGTGTGGATTCACCCCTGGTTGATGTTGAACTGATTTTTATCCTGGTAACACTCTTTTCAAAACTGTCTGTTTCCGATGTGAACGCCCATATCAATTCACTGGGGTGCCCTGAATGCCGTCCGATGTTCAAGACAGCACTTTCAGATTTTTTCACATCTTTAAATGAAAATCTCTGTTCAGACTGTGTCCGGCGAAAAGACCGGAATCCTTTGCGTGTACTCGACTGCAAGGTACCTTCCTGCCGGACGGCCATGACGGACGCACCGTCTATTCTTGATTATTTGTGTCCGGCTTGTGATCAACACTTTGAAACCACCAAAACGGCCCTTTCAGCGCTAAACGTTCCATTTGTGGTCGACAAAGGTCTGGTTCGGGGTCTGGATTATTACACCCGGACAACCTTTGAAATTCAAACCAGTGCATTGGGCGCACAAAATGCCATTGCAGGCGGCGGTCGATATGATGGTCTGATCAAGGTCTTGGGAGGACCCGATATTCCGGCAACAGGTTTTGCCATCGGGTTGGATAGATTAACAGAAATTGCCGGCTCCACCAGAACCGATCTCGTCAAAACTCCTGACATTTTTATCGCTGCTCTGGGCGAAAAAGGCGTTTCTCTGGCATTTGAATGGAATTGTGCACTCTGCCTTGAAGGCGTCAAAGCTGAAATGGAATTTGGCGACAAAAGCTTAAAAAGCCAAATGAAGCGAGCCCATCGACTGGGGGCAAAACATGTCTTGATCGTGGGGGATAACGAGATTAAAGAAGGCAAGGTTATTTTACGTGACATGGAGACAAAAGATCAGGTGTCGATCCCTATTGAAAATGTTGTGAAGAATATCAAACTTAAACTGAGCGTTTCAAATATTAAAAGGGAATAAAATATTTTTTATTTTTAATGAATTATCTTGATTTATATTTATAGAATTTGAAACCCTCCGGGATTGCCGATCTTACCGCATCTACTGCGTCAGATGCCGTACCGCATAGTTGACTATAGCGGAACGTCATCTTCTCCCGCAAAGCGGGATTTCGCTACGCTCAACTTGCTTATCTGCGGCAACCTCGCCAGAGGCGGACAAGCCTCGACAATCGCTCAATTTAAGTTGAAGCGAAAATTTCGTGATTTAGACCTGAATTTTGCGCGAGTTGGAGGCTTTCATATGCAAGGCACTTAAGGACGAAGCCATAGTGAACTATTGCGAGCCCTTAATAACGAAGCAGATGAAAGCTTCCGGCTCGCCCTTTGGGTGAAAATTAATGAGAAAAAAGATCATCATCCGATATACCATTCAGGAAAATTGAAAAAGATTCTCATTAATTTTCATTCAAGATTCAGGTTAGAAAGGAGTCAGTCCATTGTCAGATAAACTTGGAAATATGAGAAGGACCCATACCTGCGGTGAACTCGGCGCCGATGATGTCGGCACTGAAGTGGTGTTGATGGGGTGGGTACAGCGACGGAGGGATCACGGTGGGGTGATCTTTGTTGACCTGCGAGACAGAGAAGGAATTACGCAGGTTGTTTTTAACCCCGAGGTCAGCCCCAAGCTTCACGAAAAAGCCCATGTCCTCCGCAGTGAATACGTCATCGGCATACGCGGGAATGTGGAAAAAAGACTGGAAGGGATGACCAACCCCAAATTGAAAACCGGTGCGATTGAGGTTTTTGTCACGGAACTCAAAATATTCAATGCCGCAGAAACACCGCCGTTTATGATCGAAGACAATGTGGATGTTTCGGAAAATATCCGGTTAAAGTTCCGCCATATCGATCTCAGGCGAACGCTTTTTCAAAAGAACATCATAAACCGGCACAAGGCTGCCGTCTCTGTGAGACAATACCTGAACAGCAGAAGATTTATCGACATTGAAACACCGGTGCTGACCCGCAGCACTCCGGAAGGCGCAAGGGACTATCTGGTGCCCAGCCGGGTGAACCCGGGTCTTTTTTACGCCCTTCCCCAGTCACCGCAGATTTTTAAACAGCTTTTAATGATTTCCGGGTTTGACCGCTACTACCAGATTGTGAAATGCTTTAGAGACGAAGACCTCAGGGCGGACCGCCAGCCGGAGTTCACCCAGATCGACATGGAAATGTCTTTTGTCGGGGAAGACGATGTAATGGATGTTACGGAAGGACTCATGACCAATCTTTTCAGGGACGTTCTGGACATCGATCTTAAGACCCCTTTCCCGCGCCTTTCTTATGAAGATGCCGTGGGCCGCTTCGGGCTGGACAAACCGGATATCCGGTTCGATCTGGAACTTGTAAACATTTCAGATATTGTGGAAAATGCAGGGTTCAAAGTCTTTGCCGATGTCGTTAAAAAAGGCGGCACTGTCAAGGCATTGAATGCCAAAGGCTGCATCAATTTTACACGAAAAGAGATCGATGATCTGACCGAGATTGTCGCCGTCTACAGGGCAAAAGGACTGGCATGGATCAAGGTGCATGAAGATTCATGGCAATCTCCCATTGCAAAATTCTTCACCGAGGATGAGAAACAGGCACTGGCACAGCGCATCGATATGCAGCCTGGCGATCTTGTATTTTTTGTGGCCGATCAGCCCAAAGTCACCAACGAGGCACTGGGAAATCTTCGCAACTTTATAGGGAAAAAACTTGGGTTAGTTCAAGAGAACACCTTCAGTTTTGTATGGGTGACCCGGTTCCCGTTACTGGAATACGATGAAAATGAAAAGCGGTACCAGGCCCTTCACCATCCGTTTACAGCCCCCCTTGAAGAAGATTATGATCTGCTGGAGAAAGACCCGCTTTCCGTCAAATCACGGGCATATGATCTGGTGCTAAACGGCTCGGAAATTGGCGGCGGCAGTATCCGTATCCACCAGAGGGAATTGCAGGAGCGGGTATTTGCAGCATTGGGTATGGATCGAAAAACCTATGAGGAAAAGTTTGGATTTTTGCTGTCGGCACTCGATTCCGGTGCACCTCCCCATGGGGGGATTGCATTCGGCTTCGATCGTCTGGTGATGATTCTTTGTGGGCAATCTTCAATTCGGGACGTGATCCCTTTCCCGAAAACCCAGAAAGCGGCTTGTCTTTTGACCAATGCCCCTTCGGAAGCCGACAAAGCCCAGCTTGATGAGCTTTCTTTGAGAATAAAATAAAGCTGAAAATAGGCGGCCAGTTAAAGAAACATTTTTTCTTGACTTGATATATAGTTTTTATTATTTAGTACGTTTACATCTGATCCCCAGTAGCTCAGTTGGCAGAGCAGATGGCTGTTAACCATCGGGTCCGCGGTTCGAGTCCGTGCTGGGGAGCCAAAAAATAACAAGCCGGGAATTACCCCGGCTTTTTTATTATGAATTATTGATTTCGCAGCTCCAAAGCTAAACAACTTGACTTATCTATTTGCCCGAAAGTATATCTCAGAAAAAAAGGATGTCAAAATGATATATTATCAATATATGAAAAGTCCTGTGGGAAAGCTTCTGGTGGCGGGAAACAATAAAGGGTTGCATCTGATCAATTTTCCCATAGAAGGCAAGCCCTCTTTGCCGGAATCTGAATGGAAAGAAAATCCAAAGCCACTTCAAGAGGCTTTGCGCCAGCTTGAAGCCTATTTTGCCGGGAAACTGAAAACCTTTTCGCTAAGCTTGTGTTTGAACGTCAGCCCCTTTCAAAAAAAGGTGCTTACGGCCCTTCGTCGGGTTCCATATGGAGAGACGGTTTCATATGGCGAACTGGCCAAAAACATTGGAAATCCAAAAGCAAGTCGGGCCGTGGGACAGGCAAATGCCCGAAATCCCATACCCATTGTCATTCCATGCCATCGCGTTATCGGGAGCAGTGGAAAACTGACCGGGTTCGGTGGCGGTATTGCAGTGAAACAGAGCTTACTTGATCTTGAACAGCAATATCGATAATGTGAAAAATTTGTGGGAACCGTTCCTAAAAAAGGTTGGCGTTTAAAATTTATTCATTGCTTCTTCCAAGCATTTACGCGCCTCATCCGAATACCAGCTCTCGATGAAATATGCCTCCTTCTCATCCTGACGGGCCGTCACCTGTTCTTCGATCACCTCCACCCGATTCTGTTTGATCATCTCATACCCCACTTTGGGCAGCGACCCCAACGTGTCGGCGTGTTCGATGGCCGTTTTCACAACATTCTCGATGGGTAGAATTTTATCCACGATACCCATTTCAAGTGCCTCATTCGATGGATAGAGCCTGCCGCTCTCCATTATCTCACGTGCCTTGCAAACCCCTGCTATAGCGTGTAGCAACCTGTCCGGCAGATACGGAACCGGCAGGCCCAGTTTGACTTCGTTTAGGCCCATCAACTTTTTTCCATTTGCAATGAACCGATAATCACAACACATTGCCAAAATGCATCCACCGGCAATGGCGTGGCCGGTTATTGCCGCAACCGTGGGTTTGGGCAGTGTAAAGAGATTTAAACAGACCTGGTTGAACACACGATAAAAGCCTCTGAAATCATCCCTGTTCATCTCAAACAGCTCCGGAATATCAAAACCGATGGAG
Source organism: Desulfobacteraceae bacterium (assembly GCA_029857875.1). Taxonomy (GTDB): domain Bacteria; phylum Desulfobacterota; class Desulfobacteria; order Desulfobacterales; family UBA11574; genus UBA11574. Next base: position 7,953 of record JAOUGB010000043.1, read on the forward strand.
AAGAACTTCTCATTGGAACTCCCCAGAACAAGGCTGTTTATACCGGCGTCGGTTTTTACCTGCTTAAAGACCGTCTCCAGTTCCCTAACCACCTTTGGATTCAATGCATTGGTGACGCCGTTATTCAGCTTTGCAAACACAACCTTGCCATGATGTTCCACTGAAATCATTTCCATCTTAACGCTCCTTTAACACTTCCGGTGACAGCCTGATCTGTTGGGAGCAGGCTGTTTTTATTTACCTCATGTATCATATACAGACCGGATTTTGAAATGTGTCAAGGCTTTTCTTGAGCAACCGATCTGCCGGTATGATTCACCTCATATATTTGAGCTTCGCACCTTTAATTTTCAGGAACGCCAATACAGCGGATCAGGCCGAGAAAATTTTTTAGGGTAAAATTATACGGATACCATCGGTAAGCAGAATGATCTGTCATGAATCTTTCAAGCATCAATGGCTGCGTGTCAGCAATATGACACTTTGTGACAATTTTCGTCAGCCCATGTTCCATTATTGCACAAATAATTTCTAAGTCTTACGAAATTATTATCATTTTTTTTCATACACTATCTTGGCACATTTCCTGCATCATTTTCCGAACGATGCGGCGGACCCGGTCCCCGACAACATCCGCTTTCATCGTTACAAGGCTTTATAATTAACAAGGGGGTGCTGTATGCGGGTAACCTGTTCGAACTGTCATAAAGGATTTGTTATCCCTGACGAACGTCTGCCGATGGGTAAAAAAATCGCCTTTCCTTGTCCGGCGTGCAAGAAGACCATTCAACTTGATCTCACAGAAAAACCGTCTCGTGATAACAGTCTTCGCACCGATAGCAAACCCGTTGATCTCCCAACCGGCGATGCCTTAAAACAAAGGATTTTGCGGCATATGAAGGATTTGCCTCCCATACCTCAAACAATCCTCAAAGCCCGTGAGATTATGACAAATCCGGATTCGGACTTCAAGGAACTCGCAAATCTTTTTGAAACCGATCAAGCCATTGCCGCAAAGATCCTAAAACTTGCCAATTCTCCATATTACGGATACAGCGGTAAAATCGCCTCCATCCAGAGAGCCTCCGTTATCCTCGGGCATAGAACCCTGGTAGAACTTTTAACCGTGATCGGTACCGCCGGTTTGTTGAGTAACAAGCTGGTAGGCTACTGGCTGGATTCAGGAGCCCTTTGGAAACATTCTCTGGCGGTCGCCTTTGGCTCCAGGATTATCGCCAGCAAGACGGAACCGGCATTATCAAACGATGCTTTCACATCAGGTCTCATCCATGACGTCGGAAAGCTCATTTTGGATCAATATATCAAGGAAAGATGGGAATTGTTTGAAAAATTCATGGCTGATGGTGAACACACCTTTCTGGATGCCGAAAAGAAAATCTTAGATCTTGACCATGCGGAAGTCGCATCTGAAGTTTGCAAAAACTGGAATATACCGGAGCCGCTAACCGTTGCCATAAGGTATCACCACCACCCCTCCCAGTCAAACAGCAGCGAATTGGCTTACATTGTCCATGTCGCAGATGCCATCGCCATGATGACCGGTCTGGGACTCGGTATAGACGGAACGTTGTATCAGATGGATGATACGGCCATGGCGTTTTTGAACCTTCGTGAAGAAAATCTAAACGACATCATGGGCAAAGTCTTAGAAGCCGTTCAAAAGATATCCGAATAATAGAGCCGTGTAGAATTAAACCCGAGCATTCACGAGGTTTATCTGCCAAGAAAAAGGAATTGTGGATGGCAAAAATCAATGAACAGGATCTGTTGGACGAGATTCGATTCAACGTAAAGGGAAAGGACTTTATCAAGGCTAGACTCGTTCTTTCCGCCCTTGGACACGTGGGTCGAAAAACTCAAAAGCAAGCCTTATTTGAAGTCAGTCGGACAGGGGATGATTTTGCCATTCCCCTGCTGGCAGGCGTCATCGCTGAAAATTCGGATGTAACCGAATCTTTCCCTCAACTCAAAGAGACCCTGTTTTCAAAAATTATCGATAGCCCGGAGATCCTTTTGGATTTGCTATCAAAAACAAAAGAACCTTCGATCAGGACGTTTTTGGCGGAAGCGGCAGGAGAAATTCGCCTTGGGGAGGCTGTACCGGTCTTATTGAACATCTTGACAAACGAAGCGGATGTTAAAATCATTGAGTCGGCCATCATCGCTTTGGGAATGATCGGAGATCCTTCTGTGGTAAACGCCGTGAGCAAGTATCTCAATTCAAACAGTCGGCAGATTGTTGTCGCCGCTGTGCATACCCTAAGTGAAATAGCGACACCCTCTGCCATACGGAAACTGGGCGATAGGCTTGGCGGAGACTCCGAAATAGATCATATAATCATCGATATTGTTGCCAAAACCCAGGTTCCGGAAGCACTGGAAATGCTCAACAAAATCCTTGGATCGCAACACACCCATTTACGCGCCGCCGTAAAGCAAAAACTTGGTGGAATCGGTGTGATGAGTATTCGTATTCTGATCAAGAACCTGTTTCTCGATAATCCTGACCTGGTTATTCATTCTTTGAACGTGCTCGGCGACATCGGAGACAGCGCAGCCATTCCAGCCATCCGAAAACTTATACACCAGCAGCCTGAAGATCCGAATGTTCGATTTGCGGCGTATGAATCCCTGGGAAGATTGCCGCTGGACAAAGGGGTATACACGTTGGCCGCGGGTTTGGATGACCCCGATGATAACGTTCGAAATGCAGCAGCAAAAGCCATCGACCGCCACTATAGCGCCGCTCTGGCCGGCGGTAT
>JAOUGB010000572.1 GCA_029857875.1 Desulfobacteraceae bacterium
CAAATCCCATTTCAAGCGCAATTTTACGCCAGTTATCGAATTCTTTCGGCGGAATATAGCGTTCAACGGGAAGATGGGCTTTGGTGGGTTGTAGATACTGGCCTATGGTCACCAATTGACATCCTGCATCGAGAAGATCCCTTAGCGCATTGAGTATCTCCTCGGGTTGCTCTCCAAGTCCGAGCATCAGACCGGATTTTGTAATAATAGTTGAATCAAAAGTGACAACCTGCCTTAAAAGATCAAGGGAACGCTGATAGATTGCTTCCGGCCGGACGATGCTATAAAGGCGGGGAACCGTCTCTATGTTATGATTTAACACATCCGGTCGAACTTCGGTAATACTTCTCAGAGCATCTTTATTCCCCTGAAAGTCGGGAATTAACAGCTCGACAAGTGCGTGTGGAACCTTTCGACGGATTTCATTTACTGTCCGGACAAAAAAGGAGGCCCCACCGTCGGGAAGATCGTCCCGGGTCACCGAAGTGATGACAATGTAGTCCAGATTCAAATTCTGAACCATTCCGGCAATCCTGACTGGTTCCTCCGGGTCCGGTAAACGGTTTGGGCCATGGGTAACAGCACAAAACCGACAGTTGCGCGTACAGTGATCACCCATAATCATGAAAGTTGCGGCCTTGCGGGAAAAGCATTCCCATATGTTGGGACATTGTGCTTCCTGGCAAACGGTATGAACTTTTGCGTTGTTTATTAGGGTACCGACCTCTTCGCATATGAATCCAGCCGGCAATCTCTGCTTAAGCCAAGGGGGTTTTCCCCGCTGTCTTTCTTCCACCCGATGCGGTTTCATGTTGACCTCGAAAGTTTCATTGAAATACCCTCTGTTCAGGTAAAAGATGATTCATGTCATTAACATCAATGCTGACAAGGTCGAATCCAAAAACGGTTTCAAAGTGATGCATTACAGCCTCTCGCACCGGGTTCATGGATATTTTTTGGGATAGCTCCCGTGCCATGGATGTGACCCCAACATCGGTTAGTCCACATGGATGGATCCATTTAAACGGTTTCAACGACACGTTGACGTTTAGTGCAAAGCCGTGAAAAGTGACGCCTCGTTGAACAGAGATGCCAATGCTGCCAAGTTTCTTTTTCGCAACCCAGATCCCCCTGTTGATGGAATTCCTCTTTGCGGGTATACTCCAATCTGAAGCTGTTAGAAGCATGATTTCTTCAAGACTCGCCACGTAATCCATCACGTTCAGCCCGGTTTTGACCAGATCGATGATAGGATATACGACCAATTGGCCCGGACCGTGGAACGTAATATCTCCCCCTCGTTCAACAGGTATGACCGGAATCTTTTTTCTTTCCAGAAAAGCTCTTGATGCCTTCAGATTTTCTATACCAGCCCTTCGGCCCAGTGTAAAAACAGGAGGATGCTCTAACATTATAACAACATCATTTTCGATGACACCGGTTTGTCGGGCAAGGACAAAATTTCGCTGTAGATCCAGTGCTGCCCTGTATTCCATCAGCGACAAATTTATGAGGAAACAGGTGTTACTACTAAGTACAGGCATGAATTCAAATGTATTTTTAAAAGATTTTCGTTGGCGGTTCATCCATTGCCATGAGCACAATATCTCTTGGATTGCATAACTGTTTAGGCAACTCTGCCACACGACCGCAGGATATGCAAACAAAATTGATGTGCTGCAATTTGGGCTTGCAGATATGCCTGGGGTCTTCGTTTGCCTGACCACAGTGCTCACATACATAAGCTTCATTTAGCTCCACAGGATCACACAGGTGACCGGTTTCTCCAGCGACTTTTCCGCAACTGTTACATACATGAACTTCGTTTCCCATGATAGTTTTCCTTTCAATTTCAAAGTAAAAATTAATTGTTTCTTAAAGAGCCGGTTGAATATTTTAACAAGCATTTTTGAGACTCATCAATTGCTTTGCTGACATACTAATAACAAAATTTGTGCCAGTTGCATCAAAATATTTATATAAAGAGATTATAATTATATATCAAAGGGTTATATTTTGCCTGGAATTTCATCTATGAGGAAATGCATCATGTTGGGATTTTATGATACATTTTATGATACAATACTGTTTCAAAAAGCCAAAATGATAGTAGTTGACGGATTTACATTCCGATTGTCAAACTGGTGAAGTCAATGGAAAATACAGTTCTTTTCGTGTATCTGAAAAAAATTCTATTTTGATTGGCGCTATAATTGCATAATAAGGTGATAGGGTTAATTGTTTTGATTCATATATAGCGGCGGTTGACATCTTGGATGACCTGTGGCATTGTTTTTTTATTGTTGAAAAATCAGATGTATCCACATGTTTCGCTTTATTTGGGTTTCATTCATAATTTAAACCTTTCGTTCATCCCCTTTTAAAAGGGAATGATATCAACCAATCTGTTCGATTCACTTAAAAAAATATTTCCTTGTTTTATTAACATCCCGAAGAATACCCTGCTGTTTGTGGCGGGGCTAATTTGATTAACGTGACAAAGAGAAAATAATGAAAACAAAGCTAACAATACTATGCATTTTATTTCTGTTGTTTTTTTCGTGCAGTCAAAAAG
>JAOUGB010000573.1 GCA_029857875.1 Desulfobacteraceae bacterium
CGGGTCTGCCCCAGTGACTTAACCAGACAGCGTATTACAAAATTTTTTTAAAGGACCACGGGCAACCCAAACCCACGGTCCTTTTTTATTTGAACGTCAAAAAGGCCGTGGAAATTTCCATGGCTTTTTTTGAGCCATTCAGAAAGGAACTTTTATGTTAATCAATGAATTCCCTGACATCGTAAAATTTCGCAGTCTGGCAAAACAGGCCAATGTCATTCCGGTTTGTGCAGAAATGCTTGCCGATACGGAAACTCCGGTTTCACTGTTAAGGAAAATATATAAAGACAATACCTCTACTTTTCTTTTTGAAAGTGTTGAAGGAGGCGAAAGATGGGGAAGATACAGTTTCTTGGGTGTCTCCGCCAGAACGAACATACGGATATTCCAACAATTTGTGGAAATCTGTGAAAACAGTTCTTGCAAAAATATTGCGCACAACGGAGACCCTCTCAGTGTTTTGAGGACAATTATCGACCAATACAAACCCGCACAAGTATCAGGACTTCCAAGATTCTGGGGTGGAATGGTAGGATATTTAACCTATGAAATGGTATCCTTTTTTGAATCTATCCCCAATCTACTCCCGGAAAACAAACCCCTTGCCCATTTCATCATACCGGACGAACTGTTGATATTTGATAATATTCAACACACTTTGTTTCTGGTGGTCATCGCTTTTCCCAAAAAAGATCAGGACCCTGACCACGCCTTTCATGATGCAAATCAGCGCTTGAACGCTCTGATGGCGAGAATGAAACAGCCGGAACCTGAAGATGATATCGAGATAGGTGAAGACCTTTTAGTGCTGGAAACACCATGGGAAGCGGATCATTTTCGTGGGCTTGTAAAAAAGGTGAAAGACTATATTCGAGCCGGTGATGTGATCCAAACCGTCATTTCAAAACCCTTTATCTGTTCATCACCACCCGACCCTTGGACACTCTACCGAACCCAGAGATTTATTAATCCTTCACCCTATCTCTACTTTCTCAGTCTCGGGGATTTAACTCTCATCGGTTCCTCTCCGGAGACAATGGTCCGTTTGGAAAACCGTGTCGCCACCCTGCGCCCAATTGCCGGTACCCGTCCCAGAGGAAAGAACGAACAGGAAGACCGATCTTTGGCCAACGAACTCCTCGCCGATGAAAAAGAACGGGCGGAGCACTTGATGCTGGTAGATTTAGGACGGAACGATCTGGGGCGTGTTGCGGAATTGGGAACCGTTCAAGTTACCGATTTAATGATTGTGGAACGTTACTCCCATGTCATGCACCTGGTGTCCAACATTTGCTGCGATATAAAGCCCGACTTCGATGCCCTGGATCTGCTTCGGGCGACCTTTCCTGCGGGGACATTGTCCGGAGCGCCTAAAATAAGAGCCATGGAGATCATTGCAGAACTCGAACAAAATCCCAGAGGTCCTTATGGCGGCGCTGTTGGATATATTTCGTTCCACGGAAATATGGACATGGCCATTACCATCCGAACCGCCAGCATTGAAGACAACCTACTCACGGTCCAGGCTGGCGCAGGTATTGTTGCCGATTCTGATCCGGAACGGGAAAGACAGGAAACCGTAAATAAAGCAATGGCCATGCAGAAGGCACTGGAACTGGTTTCAAAGGGAAAGAAAAGCAAAAAGTTCAATGTTCAAGGCCAAATGCCGATGGATTGAATGACATGGTAAAATGAGTTAAGAGCATAAAGACTTAGGGTCAGAAATTAAGGAGAAATACTATGATCATCATGATTGACAACTATGATTCATTTACCTACAACCTGGTTCAATACCTGGGCCAAATCGGCGCCTCGGTCAAGGTTGTGCGGAATGACGCTGCTTCCATATCGGATCTTATTTCATGGAAACCTTCGGGAATCGTTATATCACCCGGACCCGGCCGTCCGGAATCAGCTGGCATTTCATTATCTGTGGTGGAACATTTTTCCGGTAAAATCCCCATCCTTGGCGTATGTCTGGGCCATCAGGCCATTGCCGCTGCGTTTGGTGGAAAAGTGGTTGCCGCAAAAAGTCTTATGCATGGGAAAACATCCATGATCCACGCTGACGGAAAAATGATCTATCAGGGAATTCTTAAGCCTTTTGAGGCAATGCGGTATCATTCCTTGGCCGTCTCAAAGGAAAATCTTCCCGAATGTCTGGAAATAACTTCTGAAGCGGACGATGGCGAAGTCATGGGCATCCGGCACAAAGAACATCATGCGACCGAAGGCATTCAATTCCATCCGGAATCTATTATGACCCGGCTGGGGAAACGGATTTTGAGGAATTTTTTAAATAACAGGTATTAGGTAATTGAGGGAGTCGTGGTGTTTTTATAAATAGCCGCTGCATGGATAATCTTTTTTTAAACCGCATGAACTCGTGGCAAGGGATCGTAATAAAGAACAGGAGACTATCTTTGAAAAATCAAAAGGTTCGCAGCACCACATCAAAAATTCTATTAAAGATTCGATTGCGGCATGCGCCTGTTCTTTCTAACAATCCCTAAGCCACTCAAACAGCATCCGATTTAAAAAAAGATCATCCATTCCGCTATATTCAAGGATTT
>JAOUGB010000574.1 GCA_029857875.1 Desulfobacteraceae bacterium
GTCGTCAGCGTGAGAATATTCCCCAAAGTCCTGAAGGTCCGTCCTTCGGTGCTCTTCCCGATTATTTTCACCTTATGCTTTTTGGGCGCCTTTTCCCTGAACAACAGTACTTACGATATGTTCATTGCTTTGGTCTTTGGCGTTGTCGGCTATCTTATGCAGAAAACAGGTTTTCCGGCAGCCCCGGTCGTTCTCGGCATTATTTTGGGTCCCATCGCAGAAGATGCACTGGCCCGATCCCTGATTATTTCCCATGGCAATTGGGGCATCCTTTTTAAATCGCCCCTCGCCCTATTCTTCTATGCAATTTCTATTCTGTCTGTAGCGTATTCTCTGGTCAGGCAGTTTTCTGCTATAAAAGCAACGACAAAAAAGACGGATATAAAATAGGAACCCCTCTATTTTTTGATCCAAGGAGGATTATTATGATGGACCAACCCATACGCATTGGAATTGTAGGTAGCCGATATGCCGCCGAGTTTCACTATGAGGCCTATCAACGTATAACGGGCATAGATGTCAAAGTGATCGGTGTGACCTCTATCACACGGGAGCATCGTGAAAAGTTTGCGATGGAACGGGGCATCCAAGCCTTTGACTCCCTTGATGAGATGCTTTCCGAGGTGGATGTAGTGGACAATTGCACACCGGGATACGCTCATGAACCCATTTCCATAGCAGCTTTTGAGGCAGGAAAGCATCTGATTGTCGAGAAGCCCTTCACAGGGTATTTTGGTCCGGGCGGAGATACGAATTTTAAGGGAAATACCTTCTCCAAAGAGAAGATGCTCGAGGAAGCCGTGGCCAGTTCCAGGCGCATTATTGCGGCTGCGTTAAAGAGCAAGAAAAAGCTGTGTTACGCAGAAAATTGGATTTATGCCCCGGCGGTGCAGAAGGAAGCCGAAATTATTAGCAAGACAAAAGGCCAAATATTATGGGCTTTGGGAGATCAGTCACACTCAGGAAGTCCATCACCGGCTTATGGAATCTGGAGGCTCTCGGGAGGCGGTTCGATTGTGGGCAAAAGTTGCCATCCCTTATCCGCTATTCTTTACCTTAAACAAGTTGAAGGCCTTTCCAGGGATGGAAAGGCGATTCGACCTAAGACGGTGAGTGCGCGGACGCATGAGATTACGCGTAACCCCCGATTCATTGACAGGGGATTCCTCAGGACCGATTACGAAGACATTGAGGACTACTGTCAAATCCACGTTGTTTTCGACGACGGAATGGTTGCCGACGTCTTTGCATCGGAAATCGTCATGGGAGGTGTGCATAACTGGCTCGAGATATTTGCCAACAACCACAGGGTTCGGTGCAATTTAAGCCCCATTAATGCCATGGAGCTCTATAATCCCCAGGAGGAACAGCTCACCGATGTCTATGTGGTGGAAAAAATCGGAACCAAACAGGGGTGGTCCACGCCCGCACCGGATGAGAGCTTTATGTTTGGATATCCTCAGGAGATTCAAGACTTCATTGAAGGGATTGCAACGGATCGAGAACCCAAGGCGGGCATGCTGGCAGCCAGCGATATCGTGGGTGTCCTTTATGCCGCCTACCTTTCAGCGGAGCGCAAAGGGATTGAGGTTGATATCCCCCTTGATCCCTCACTTTGACGGGTTGTTGCCCAAATCAATTTTTACTGATTTTGAAGGGAAGTGAGGTTAATTTTCGAGTGAAAGTAACGCTTGATTATCACCCCAATTCCCATTCAATTTCATCAAAGATGTCCTCCATCTGATACAGCGTCTTGTCGGCTTTGGCCAAGTCCCAATCCGCAATACGTTCTTCAACTTCCTTGTGAAGCTTGCGGAGTTCGTCTTTGTGCTTAAGTAAAATCTTTCTAAAGGGCGGATTTCCTTCCAACTCGTAAAGGAGTTTGTCCAGCCTTCCAACGATGTCAAATAGGGACGGCCCCTCCTCTACCCATGCCTCATGAACATAACTCAGGGCCTGGGCAATCTTGGGATAATTCCCTTTCAGGCCCTCTTTGTAATAGGGTCGAACATGGACGGTAAGTTGCATATGTTTGCTCATGTGCGTTGTTCTCCTTTCTGTCTCAAACAAAAAATCGCTCAACTCAGGTTTAACTTAATCGAGCCCTCGGGGTGTTTTTCTTCTAAATCCTTGAATATAGCGGAATGGATGATCTTTTTTTAAATCGGATGCTGTTTGAGTGGCTTAGGGATCTTTAGAAAGAACAGGCGCATGCCGAAATCGTATCTTTAAAAGAAATTTTAAGATGGTGCTGCGAACCCATTGATTTATTTAAGATAGTTTCCTGTTCTTTTTTACGATACCTAGCCACGAGTTTTATCCGCCTCCGGCGTGATCATGCGGTTTAAAAAAAGATTATCCATCCAGCGGCTATTTATAAAAACACCCTGACCCCTCACTTAATCAAAGGAAATTATTTGTTCTGTCAATAGAATTATACGTATAATTCTCATTTATTATCAATAAAAATACGTTGGCGACCTCCCGGGAGATTCAATATTGACACACATATTTTGCTTTCCTATAATTTTAAACACTATCGCATCAAAAGCGCGCTTT
>JAOUGB010000575.1 GCA_029857875.1 Desulfobacteraceae bacterium
TCAATTTTAATTATAATTGATCGCGCTGAAAGCGCGTTCCTCAACTTTAGCTCACTTTAGGCACTTCAAACTTCAAACTTTTGGACTTCAGTTTATACGAGATAGTTGTACTTATAAAAATACGTCATCGAACTTACGAATCAGAGCACTAAGAAAATAAGAGGTCGACGATGCCAGGAAACACATTCGGAACACTATTTAAAATTACCACCTGGGGTGAGTCTCATGGGAAAGGCGTGGGGGTTGTCATTGACGGTTGTCCCCCCGGAATATCCCTTGATGAGAACATGATTCAGGCCATGCTGAACCGTAGACGACCGGGGAAATCACCTGCCAGCACATCAAGAAGAGAGCCGGATCAGGCGGTGATCATGTCCGGTGTTTTTGAGAAAACGACCACCGGTACCCCCATTATGATCATGGTATACAACAAAGATGCGGATCCTAAAGCATATGTGCCTTATAAAGATATTTTTCGTCCCGGGCACGGTGATATTACTTACATGGCCAAATACGGGATACGAGACTGGCGAGGCGGAGGGCGGGCATCTGCCCGGGAGACCGTGGCAAGGGTGGCGGCGGGTGCTGTCGCCAAGGCGCTTCTTGACCGCGAAAGCATCAAAATTTTTGCATACACCCTAAAACTCGGTGGTGTTAGCGCAGAAAAATACGATCTCGATATCATCGACAAAAATATGTTCTATTGCCCTGACATGGAAGCTTCGGAAAAGATGAAGGCACGTGTCTTGGAGATAAAAGAGCAGGGCGACTCATTGGGTGGAATTGTTGAAATACGGGCAAAGGGTGTTCCCCAAGGGCTGGGAGATCCGGTATTTGATAAACTTGATGCGGATTTGGCAAAAGGGCTGATGAGTATCGGCGCTGTCAAAGGGGTCGAGATTGGATCTGGTTTCGAAGCGGCGGAAAAATTGGGGTCTGATAACAATGATCCCATCACACCGCAGGGCTTTTCCACCAACAATGCAGGGGGTATTTTGGCTGGAATATCCAACGGGGATGATATTGTAATTCGCGTGGCCGTTAAACCGATTCCTTCAATTTCAATCGAGCAACAGACCATAGACCAAGCCAAACGACCGGCAACCATTTCAACCAAAGGACGTCATGACATTTCGGCCATCCCTCGTATCAACGTTGTCTGTGAGGCCATGGTCAGTCTTGTCTTGGCCGATCATCTCTTAAGGCAGCGGGCTATTAAATAGTGTCCATCCATAAATGGTCTTTTGGGTCAATCCGCCGGAGGCGGACAAGTCTCGGCGTTATGCTCAAAAAATAATCCTCGAAATATTAACTATATGCCTGTGGTTATTTTTTTCGCATGCCTTGATCTTGAACAAAAATCCTAATTTATGGATGGACACTAAATAGCCGATTCTCATATTTTTCAGCTTATATTCATTTTGACCCTTCGCTAAACTTTGATCCAAAGACGATAAAAAATAGATATCCTGATAATATGAGAAAAGCGGCATCCCACAAGATAGTTTCGATGCTGATGGTACTTCCCTTGGTGGTTGAAAAACATCCGCAATTGACATCCAGACCTCTCGCCAAATTAAACCATAATGCTCCGATATACACGACAAGCAGGATATTACACCATATTACCGTTCCCGGCATCCAGAACCCGACAATTAAAAAGACGCCCATCAGTATTTCAAGCCACGGCAGAAAAATGGCGGTTACATTGATGAGTCCGTCCGGAAGAATCTGGTAATTATAAACGACTTCGGCAAATGCTTTGGGGTGCAAAATTTTGTCATAACTGGCGTATATAAATATCACTCCAAGAATCAATCGTGCAACATGGTAAAAAAAGCGAGAGAGATGTTTTCTTTGTTTCGTCATCTTTATTTTGCCTTGAAAAACTTGGTCCTTTGGGCCAGGTCAGAGTTCTCGGCTCTGCCTGAAGAATCCCTGTAAGAGTTTGAAGTGAACTAAAGTTTAAAGTGAGCTAAAGTTAAGGAATTCTGTCAATTATATAAAAAAATCGGCTTCCGGCTTGTAGAGCCTACAGCTCGGAGAGAGCGAAGCGACACCATAACTTTAGGCACTTTAGATCACTTTAGGCACTTTTAACTTGTACGACTTTAAGTAAAATAGCCCCTTTCAGGGGCAAACCAAAGCATGATCCTTAGGGCCAGGATTCTTTACTTATAATAATTATAACCATTGCTTTATAAATCAGAATCAATCCGAACTTTCCTTATCTATGGGAAGATCGGCGTTTTGCCACTTTGTCCAGCCGTTTACCAGTATCCTGACATTGGTAAACCCCATGTCGAGCAGAAAATTTGCCAGATGATGACTCAGCTCGCAGGTTTCTCCGTCACAATAGGTAATGATCGGTGTGTCGACAGATATATCTTTCGTGACCTCCATAAACCTCTGGTCAACGTCATGCCAGGGAAGACTGCGAGCGCTTCTGATATGTCCTTTTTCATAATCATCATGCGGGCGGGCATCAATAATAATGGCTGCTTTCTGGAAAAACAGGTTTTTTGCTTCGATAAGAGATATATCCAACCGTTCACCAG
>JAOUGB010000576.1 GCA_029857875.1 Desulfobacteraceae bacterium
TTAAAAATTTTTGTAATACGCTGTCTGGTTAAGTCACTGGGGCAGACCCGTTGCTTTGGATTTGCCACCACCACCAGCGGTTTAGATCGATTTTGTAAATTTGATGTTTGTGTTTATCAATTTTCATTTGTTCACCTGATTTGAAGAGTAACTTACCTTTTATCAGAAATGTTTGTCAAGATTTTTTATCATTAAAATATTTGATTGAATAAAAAGCGGGATGAAAATTATCTTGACAATGGTGAGTACATTTCGGTAGTTTGAGTTTCAACCCTAAACTCGCAATCAGATGGGGCTCAAACCGGTCGGGAGTGGAATTGATGAAACATTTAACCCAACAATATTACTTTTGGTGCTGGTGGTGGATCACCGGAGAAAAGGAGTGTGCCGACCGGTTCGAAGCAGGCTGAGCCAATTTTTAAAAGGAAAAATTAAAGACCGTGGGCACATCCAAGCTCACGGTTTTTTTTTGCTTAAATGACCGGTACCAGCAAGCAATACACAATGTCGAAAGACCCGTGACCAAAGACCCCGGTGAAATATGCTTCGTTGTCACTTCGTGAATTTCACAGGGCATGCAAATGACGACTCATAAGGAGGAAAGACTATGCTCATTGTTATGGATAAAAAAGCAACACAGGCGGAAATTGATACCGTTATTGCTGTAATCAAACAGCGGGGGTTTACGGCGCGTCCTATTCCAGGCGGAGAAAGGACGTCCATCGGTATTTTAAACAATAAAGGGCATGTTGATGGATCACCGTTCTTAGGGCTACCGGGGGTTAAAGATGCGATTAATGTTACACGCCCATACAAACTTGTCAGCCGTGAATTTAAGCATGAAGACACCATCATTCAGATAGGAGATGTGTCCATCGGCAGCGGCAATCTGACAATTATCGCCGGCCCTTGTGCCGTGGAAAGTGAATACCAGGCATTGACCATAGCAGAGCATGTCCAGCGCAGCGGCGCGCAGCTTTTTAGAGGCGGCGCATTTAAACCCCGAACTTCACCGTATTCGTTTCAGGGGCTTGGAGAAGAAGGGTTGAAAATCCTTGCAAAGGTTCGCGAAAAAACAGGCATGCCGGTTGTCACCGAGGTTATGGATATGGAAAATATGGACCTGGTTACTGAATATGCCGATGTTATTCAGATCGGTACACGGAACATGCAGAATTTCAGTTTGCTGAGAAAGGCCGGCCGGGCCAGCAAACCGGTTTTGCTTAAACGGGGTATGGCAGCGACCATTGATGAATGGCTCATGGCAGCAGAATATATTATGGAAGGTGGAAATTCACAGGTGATTTTATGCGAAAGGGGTGTGCGAACCTTTGTCCATCACAGCCGCAACACTCTTGATCTTTCCGCTGTATCCGTTGTAGTTAAAGAAAGTCATCTTCCTATTGTTGTCGATCCCAGCCATGCCGCCGGACAACGTGATCAGGTGATTCCTTTGAGTCGGGCAGCTGTGGCCGTGGGTGCCCACGGCCTGATTGTAGAAGTGCATCATGCACCTGAAGAGGCCTTAAGCGATGGTGCCCAGTCTCTTTATCCAGATCAGTTTGATAGGATGTGTCGCCAGGTTCGATCAATTTATAATGATCTGAAAGAGAGTAACGGGTGATAGGTTCAGGGTTGAACATTTACTTCGATTAAAAAAGATATATTAAATTAAACAGGTTAGATAATTTAGCTCAATTATCACTTTAGGCAATTTATCATGAACGTAGAGATACTCATCACCGGAGATGAAATCCGGTCCGGTGCGGTGATTGACAGAAATTCAGCACACATTGCAATGAAGCTCGAAGAAGCCGGCTTTAACGTCGTGCGCCATACATGTGTCGGCGATAACGTGGAGGACCTTGTCTTAATCCTTCAGGAAATTGGAAGCCGATCTGACGCTGCTCTGGTCACCGGCGGGTTGGGACCGACTCCGGATGATCTAACCGCCCAGGCAGCTGCAGCATCAGTCGGCGTTGATCTTGTTTTAAATCTGCCGGCACTTCATGGGGTCGAAAGCTATTTCAAGGTCAGAAACCGTATGATGCCGGATTCAAACAAAAAACAGGCCATGTTGCCTCGGGGGGCTGACCTTATTTTAAATCCAGTGGGAACCGCGCCCGGGTTTATGCTAAAAATAAACCGCTGCATGTTTTTCTTTTTGCCCGGGGTTCCCTTTGAAATGCAAAGAATGTTTTCAGATACTGTCCTGACCCAATTGGAAAAGTTAAGGGGGAGCATTTGTGAGTTCAGCATGGTGAAAACCATATCAACCTTTGGTTTAACGGAATCGGCCGCAGCCGAACGAGTGTCAGGCATCAGTGGGATGTTCCCGGAAATTACGCTTGGATTTCGAGCCAAGTTTCCGGAAATCCAGATCAAACTTTATGGCCGGGAAAAAGACAAAGAAGCACTTCATCAACGTATGGTTAAGGCAGCTGCAGCGATTATAGAGGAAATAGGGGACAATGTTTTCTCTGAAGACGAAAGCCCCATGGAGGCTGTGGTTGGCAGACTTCTGTTAAAGAAAAATGCAACGCTGGCAGTTGC
>JAOUGB010000577.1 GCA_029857875.1 Desulfobacteraceae bacterium
GGGTATAAAAATATCTATTTATATGAATATGTTATGTTGTATTGCAAAAAAAGAACGCCTCGTTGCAGATTGTAACGTCGAAAGGTTTCTTATGTTCTTTCAAGAAAAAATCATTGCGTGTCGGAGCTGAATCTGTTTTTATAACTTCAATTAATCGAAATAATAATGGAATCCTAACATGCGCATATTTAAAAAAGAAAAAGGACAAATAAAGGAATTGTCATCGGAGATAGAGGAATTAAAAGAAGAAGTTCGAAAAGCCAAGATGTCCTTGCCGGTGGAAAAAGTCGCGTATAAAGAAATAGAGCGACTGGCAAAAACTTCGCCTTCAAGTGCTGAATATACCATCGGCATCAACTATATCGATTATCTGGTGAGTCTTCCCTGGAACAAAATGACGGATGACAATCTCGATATTAAACGGGCCGAGTCGATTCTCAATGAAGATCATTTTGGACTGGCCAAAATAAAAGACAGGATTCTGGAGCATCTCTCCGTCAGAGTATTAAAGATGTCAAGCCAGCACAAAATACTGGTGGTAGATGATGAAAAAATTACCCGCCAGAATCTGGAACATGTTTTTAAAAAAGACGGCTATCATGTCAATACCGCTTCAAACGGATCAGAAGCGCTGGAGTTTCTGGAAAAGAGCGCCTTTGATGTAATTGTAACAGATCTTAAAATGGGAAAAGTCGACGGTATGGCGGTTCTGGAAAAAGCCAAAAACGTCAA
The DNA here is from genome assembly GCA_029857875.1 of Desulfobacteraceae bacterium. GTDB lineage: Bacteria > Desulfobacterota > Desulfobacteria > Desulfobacterales > UBA11574 > UBA11574. The sequence continues at coordinate 733 of JAOUGB010000577.1, forward strand.
TCCAAGTACCGAAGTGATTATCATCACAGGTTACGCAACGGTATCTACGGCCATTGAAGCCATGAAAAAGGGATCGTACCATTATCTGACGAAACCATTAAAGCTTGATGAAATCCGATCAACCATTCAGAAAGCACTCTATAAAAAAAAGGTTCGTTTGGAGCCCAAAGGCCCGGTGCTCTGTTTTGCCGGACCGCCCGGAACCGGAAAAACCTCTCTGGGAATGTCCATTGCCAAGAGTTTGGAACGAAAATTCGTCCGCATGTCACTGGCCGGCATGAAAGACGAGGCCGAGATAAGAGGACACCGGAAAAGCTATGTGGGTGCTCTGCCCGGGAGGATCATCCAGGAAATTCGCCGTGCGGAAACGAAAAATCCGCTGATTATGCTGGATGAAATCGACAAAATCGGCAGGGACTTTAAAGGAGATCCGGCCGCAGCACTGCTGGAAGTCCTCGATCCCGAGCAGAATACACATTTTGTGGACCATTACCTGGACGTTCCGTTTGACCTGTCTCGTGTGATGTTCATCGCCACTGCAAATGCCCTGGATCTGATTCCCGGCCCGCTGCTGGACCGGCTTGAGGTGATTACCCTGCTGGGGTATACGGAAGAAGAAAAAGAAAAAATCGCAACGCATTATTTAATACCTAAAGAAATAGAAGAAGCCGGCCTTTCAGAAAATCCTCCTGTTTTCACTCCGGAAACCATCCATAAGATCATCAGGGAATACACCCGAGAAGCAGGTTTGAGAAATCTCAAGCGTCAGATCGCTTCCATCTGCCGCAAAATCGCCCGGGAAACACTTCGCGGTCGGCATAAAAACGGTTCGAATATCATCACTCCGGAAAAGGTGGAAAGCCTTCTGGGTCCCCGAAAGTTTTATTTTGAAATCTCAGAAGCCAAAGAAAGGGTGGGGGTGGCCACCGGACTGGCATGGACGGAAGCCGGCGGCCAGATTATATTCATTGAGGCCGCCAAGATGAAAGGAAAAGGGAATCTTATTCTAACCGGTTCCCTGGGGGATGTGATGAAGGAGTCGGCCCATGCGGCAATGAGTTATATCCGGAGCCATGCAGCGTCCTTGAATATCCCGGACAACATGTTCGAAACCCATGACATCCACATTCACGTGCCTGCCGGTGCCATCCCGAAAGACGGGCCGTCCGCGGGTCTGACCATCGCCGTCGCGCTCATCAGTCTGATAACGGGGCGGTCCTGTAAAAGAAACGTGGCACTGACCGGTGAGTTAACCCTAAGCGGAAGGATTCTGCCGGTGGGAGGCGTCAAGGAAAAGGTTCTTGCCGCACATCGGGCCGGTGTGAAATCGGTGGTTTTTCCAGCCAAAAACGAGGCAGACATCAGAGATATCCCCGAAGGTATTCAAAATGATCTTAAGATCCTCAAAATCAATGAGCTGGAAGAGATCATCGATGTGGTGTTGAATTAGCGGAGGATTTATCACCTGAATTTTGCACGAGTTGGAGGCTTCCATATGCAAGGCACTTAAGGGCGAAGCCATAGTGAACTATTGCGAGCCCTAAATAACGTACCAGATGAAAGCCTCCGGCTCGCCCTTTGGGTGAAAATTAATGAGAAAAAAAATCATCATCCGATATATCATTCGAGTAAAATGAACAATAATATGATTTTTCTTAAACCCTCTTCAACCAAGCAACCTAAAGATTCTCATTAATTTTCATGGAAGATTCAGGTATCAGATATACTTGAACATAGCAAAGTGCAGATCTTTCGGGGTTGGATTTCCGGTTTTCACAAATCCGTGACTCCTGTAGAAATTTTCCGAGCGTGGGAATTT
>JAOUGB010000044.1 GCA_029857875.1 Desulfobacteraceae bacterium
CGCAGTACTCTCCCCCGTGACCTCGTCCGGATGGACAGGAATATACCAGCCCTTCATGACCACCTGCAAGAAGCCGTTTTTGACCAGGCGTTCACGATGCGTCCGGGTCAGATCACCCGAACGAACGACGACGACACCTTGCTCTTGTAATGCTCGCAGGAACTCAAGGGATTTTTCCAGTTTTTTATGTGGGCTAGCCATAATAGTTAGCTCTCGTTCTTTCGTTAGCTTTTAACGCCGTACAATTTTTAGCTTTTAATGCAATACTAAATTTAGCTTATTTGGTTGTATCATGATTAGCTTATTTTGTCGAGTTCTTTTTAGCTTATTCTGTTATGGCGTGCTGTGGGACGTTCGGGCAGAGGGCAAGGGGCAAAGGGTAAAGGACAGAGGTCAGTCCGTCACAAAGATCGGCGGATAAAAAGTCAGGGGTCAGGGGCCAGGGGGGAAGGGCTGAGGTAAAGGAGCAAAGGGCAATCCGCCACAAAGATCGGCGGATAAAAAGTCAGAGAGCAGAGGGCAGGGATCGGGGATCAACCCGTAAATAATAAGATTATCTGATATATTAGTGGTAACTTATATTTTGAGGCACATCTCGCAGAATTCGCGGAAGTTCTCGAAATCACTAAGCATGCGGCCAAACGTCGTATGTGCCCGAATATTGTCATTAAGTTGACATCCTTCGGCTGACCATGCAATCTGATGATGTGGCCACAAGGTTTAATTACACTTCACAAAAAGAAAATAACTCGTGATAACCAATTAATATAATAATAAATTCAATCCTTTTCCCCAAACAAAGTTTTCGCTTCTGCTCCATTGATATATTTTTATTGGCATGTATTTTGCTAAATATTCACCAGGACAAGAACCACTTTGTTATTTTCACCGTTGCAAAACTGGTATTTTGGGGACGTTGGCAAAAGGTTGAAAAGTCTAACCTTTTATATATTGGCATCCTAATAAAGCCCATACACAATCATAACTATTGGATGCATTTCCTGGCAAAAATGAAATTTTATCAACCAGGAGGGAACCATGGGATTAAAAATTTTAGTCGCAGACGACAGCGCAACGGTGCGTCACCTGATTTTGAAGTTTCTGGAGGGAGAGGACTATGAGATCGTCACGACCTCAGATTCTGCGAATGTAGTTGATCTGATTGACGAAATCAATCCTGACCTTGTGATTTCAGACATTATGATGCCGGGTATGGACGGATATACGTTTGTGCGTCATATCAGAAAAGAAAAGACACGAGAGTCTTTACCGGTCATTATAATGTCGACCAAAAACAGAGAGACCATGGAAGATCTTTTTGTTTCTTATGGTATTTCCGGATATCTTCAGAAACCTTTTGAGAAGGAAGAATTGGTTACATTGATTAAGAAGGCATTGGAATAAAGAACGGCCTAACCAAGGACGAGAAAATAAGGGTACGTTAGCAGAGGTCAGGAATCAGGTGTCAGGTGTCAGGGATCGGGGATCAGGATCACAAGTGACTAAAGTGATCTAAAGTTGAAAAGAAGATAAGGGCCTGCGGGACGTCCCTAAACAAGTAAATAATTCATACTTAAAAATAATCTGTTTACTTGTTTATGGACATCCCGGAAATCATACAAGTTATCCTCTTCGGCTAAATTTCACTTTTTTTATAAAGAAAAATTGTGTTGACATATATACTACAACGTGGGAACGGTAAGATTATATGACCAGGCCACGATAAAGTTCACGAAATTCCAAATGGACAACAAAAGAATCTCATATGTTAAATGAAACTATCACCGGTTTCAAATCCTCCCCTCGGGTCCAATTCCTGTTTTAGACTGAGTGGCTCAATACATTAAAAGATAAATAAATTCGAGTGGTTGAATTTTTCCTTCCGCCTCAAATTTTAACCTTGTTGAAGGTTTTGAAGCTACTTCTAAACAAACCGCCAAAATAGATGGCTTTGTTTCGGATTAGGAGACGCTTATGCCCTACCGCATGGTTTGTTTAATTAAACAGGTTCCAGATACTCGTAATATAACCTTAAATGTATTGCGGGAAGACGGAACCGTAAATCGACAGGCTCTACCGGCTATTGTCAATCCGGATGATCTATTCGCATTGGAGATGGCCATTGAGATCAAAGATAAATACGGGGGGGAAATTACGGCGATGTCCATGGGACCGCCAATGGCGATTGAGGTGCTTAAAGATGCCTTAAGCCGTGGTGCTGATCAGGCCATCCTTTTGACCGACAAAAAATTCGCAGGTGCTGACACCTTGGCCACATCCAGCCTGCTGGAGTGGGCCATTAGAAAATATGGTGAATTTGATCTCATATTCTGCGGAAGGCAGGCAATTGATGGAGATACAGCCCAAGTAGGTCCGCAGGTTGCCGAAAAACTCGATATACCCCAGGTAACCTTTGCGGAAGCCATAGAATATTTGAATGAAGATGACATTGTCATCCGACGGACGATTGACAACGGATATGAACGAATCCGCGGCAGACTTCCACTTCTCATTACCGTTACCAACACAGCGGAAAATCCTCGGCCGCCTTCAATAAAACGTTTGATGTTTTGGAAAAAAGCCAAGACGAAAAATAGTGTAAAAAGCGATCAAGAACAGGAAATGCTTTCAGAAAGAGGACTTCTAATACCTGTTTGGGGCCTTGAAGAAATTGGCTGTTCAGCTGAAATTTGCGGTTTTGCAGGATCCGAAACCTGGATAAAAAATGTGGAAAATGTAAAGTTAATATCTCGTAAACCCAAACTTTTTGATACCTCAGATCAGGGCATAAAAAACCTTATTAATGAATTGGTCGAAGATCATATCATTTGAATAGAAAAATCATGAAAAACGATGTTTGGGTATTTATAGAAAACGATTCAGGAACAATTGCGGATGTGAGTTATGAGCTTCTTTGGAAAGGGAGAGGGTTGGCCGACCAATTGGGTTCCGAACTTGCTTGTTTCGTTATCGGGCACCAAATTTCAGATGTGGCTCCTGAACTGATTGCCTATGGCGCCGACAAGGTTTATGTGGCCGATGACTCACAACTGGCTTGTTATCTAACCTTGCCTTACACTCGCATCGCAGTGAATCTTATAAAAGAATTTCGACCGAGCATTCTGCTTATCGGTGCAACCAATATTGGAAGAGATCTGGCACCGAGAATAGCTTCTCATATGAGAACAGGTCTGACGGCGGATTGCACGGATCTTCAAATCGGAGAGTATAAGTTTGGGAAGAAGACATGGAAGGAAATTCTTCTACAAATTCGTCCGGCTTTTGGCGGCAATGTTATCGCGACCATAGTGACGCCTGAAACCAGACCACAAATGGCCACCGTTCGCGAAGGTGTTTTCAAGAGACATCTTGCGGACTCCTCCAGAAGAGGACAAGTCGTTCAGCTGAATCCAGTCCTGACGGATCAGGACATGATACTCAAAATTGTCGAACGCGTTAAGGCTGAAAAAAAGGTTAACCTGAAGTCTGCCAAAATTATCGTTTCCGGTGGCATGGGAGTGGGAACAAAAGAGAATTTTGAAATTATTCATGAGCTCGCCGGCGTGCTTGGAGGACAAGTGGGCGCCTCACGCGCCGCAGTTGATGCCGGATTTATCGGCCGTGAACATCAAGTGGGCCAAACAGGTACAACCGTTCGCCCGAATCTGTATCTTGCATGCGGAATATCGGGAGCCATACAGCATCGGGCAGGTATTCAAGAGTCCAACAGAATCGTGGCAATAAACACTGATCCCCATGCACCGATATTTTCCATTGCCCAATACGGAATAATAGGTGACCTGAAAGAGGTTATTCCCAAAATGATCGAAGCCTATAAAAATAAGGATTAGACGTGGAGAATTATTTCACTGACAATGAAGACATCCAGTTTTATCTCAACGATGTTCGTCTCAAGGACATTTTCGAGTTAAGGGAAAAAGGATACACAGAAAACCATGCATATCCTTTTGCACCGGAAGATTTTGAAGATGCACTAGATAACTGTCACCGGGTGCTGTCTTTGGTTGGGCAACTTTCAGCTGAAATATTGGCACCGGTGGCTACCGACACTGATCGTCAAGGGTGCACACTGGAAAACAATGTAGTGAGCTATTCACCAGGCACCCAAGAGGCTCTCAAACGCTTTGCTCAAGCTGATTTGTTCGGTTTTACACTGCCTCGAAATTACGGAGGCTTGAACTTTCCGCTCACCGTTTACATGATGGCTGTTGAAATCGTTTCGCGGGCAGATGCAAGCTTTATGAACCTATATGGCTTGCAGGAAATCGCCGAGACGATTAACGAGTTTGCAAGTCCAGCACTCAAAGAACAATACCTTCCCAAAATGGCTTCAGGTCAGTTCACCGGTGCAATGGTGCTGACAGAGCCTGAGGCCGGGTCGGACCTGCAGGCGATCAGCCTTCGGGCAACTTACGACGAAAATAAAGGATGCTGGTTTCTAAACGGCGTAAAGCATTTTATTTCAAACGGATGCGGTGATATCCTGCTTGTTTTTGCGCGTTCGGAGGAGAACTTATCCGGAGGTCGGGGCTTAAGCCTTTTTTTATATGAAAAAGACGAGAATCTGGTCGTACGCCGCCTTGAAGATAAACTTGGCATTCGCGGGTCTCCCACCTGTGAGCTGCAATTTAAAAACTGCCGGGCACATCTTATCGGCAAACGCAAACGGGGATTGACAAGTTATTTCGTGCCCTTGATGAACGGCGCTCGGATTGGTGTCGGCGCTCAAAGCATAGGTATTGCTCAGCAAGCATATCAGTACGCCCTTAAATATGCAAAACAGCGCAAACAATTCGGGAAAAGCATCATCGAATTTCCGCCGGTTCTCGAAATGTTAACAAATATGCGGGTCCAAATTGAAGCGGCCCGGAGTCTTCTGTATGAATCGTCGATAATTGTCGATATGCAGCACGCTTATACGCATTACGGGGCAAATGATAAAGAGACCAGCGCCAAAATTAAGGAATTAACCCGTCTGGCAGGTCTGCTCACCCCCATGGCCAAGTATTACGCTTCAGAAATGTGTAACAAAGTCACCTATGATGCCATTCAAATATTTGGTGGTGTCGGATATATGAGGGACTTTGAAGTCGAACGTCTCTATCGAGACGCCCGAATAACGACCATATACGAAGGAACATCCCAGCTTCAAATCGTTGCAGCAATCGGAGGAATAACTTCAGGTCTTTTCTTTACGCTATTAAGCAAGAAGATGAGCATCCGTTTTCCTGAGTCGTTTAACCCCTACATTGAAAAAATAAATGAGTGTGAAAAATTGTTTAAAAAAGCTGTAAGTCATGTAAAAGCTCATAATGATCCTATTTACACAGAATATCATGCCAGAGGATTGGTTGATTTGGCCGTTGAAATCCTAATGGCTGTATTGTTGTTAGAAAATTCAAAAACATCCGATCGCAAATTTAATCTGGCAAAAAAATTTGTAACGGATACGTTCCACAGGGTTCAGATGCTTACCGGAAAGATAATTTATAGTGATGAGAACATCGTTGATAAATACCGGCATTTACTTGATTAATATTTTTATCGTTTCGTAAAACGCCCATTTTGCTCAGATATGTTTATGATTTCGTCAATGTTTGAACAAGAAAAAACAATGCTAAATTCTTTTGCGTAACATAATTTCTTCGTTTTCCATGTCCGCCTGAGAGATGCTCATTCAGATTTTTTAAAGCTGCATTACGACATTACCCGACACCTCCAGCACTAAGGCACTATCCGACATAATGTGTTCGCATTTCAGTCTTTGTGGAGTTAAATTAAAGCTATCTTCTCTTATCCAAAATTATCGTAAAGAATTTATCTAAGTTTCTGCAAATGCCAAAAAACGATATGGCATTTAAAGAAATATACGTTTCGTTTTGTAAACCGTGAAAGTTTTTTAACATTTAAAGTCCTTCATGAAAGGAGGTCCGAGATGATCATTAAAGAAATAGAGCTTTTTAAAGGTATAGACCATGAGGTAATGAACGAGATAGCCAATATTTGTTCTGAAAAGAGCTATGCTAAAGGAACGGTAATATTTGAAAAGGATGAGGAAGCTAATCGCCTTTATATTCTGGTAGAAGGGACTGTTAAACTGAAAATAACAAATGGTGGCACCCTAACGTATAGCCTGACAGATCTGGGGGATATCTTTGGCTGGTCGTGCATGGTTGAATCCGGGCGTTATACCGCTTCAGGCGTTTGCGCAACGGATTTAAAGGCGATAGAGATTAAAAGAGAAGCGTTAGATAAAATATTCAATCTTCATCCTCACGCGGGTATTAAAGTTTTTAAGCGACTGGCGGGAGTATTTTCAAAAAGAATTACAAATTCTTATCAAGATCTTTTATCTGCCAGGATAACAGAAACCTCTCCTTCTTATGGTTAATTGGAATCGGTTAAGAGAAATAAGTGATTAAATGTAGAGAAGAAATAAACCTGAAGACGGATGTGAATAACTTCGCTGATAAAACGGCTCCGGAGATCTTTGCCGAACAATTAAAAGAATATTTATTAAGACATAACGGTGCCATAGTAGCTTATGCAATAAAAGGGGACGTTCGTGCTGAGGGTGCTTGGCTGATGTACTCTTTTTATGAACATAAGACTTCGCCAATTGAGCGGTACCCGAATTGATCGTAAGCAAAACAAAATATTAGGGATATGTATATGCTCAACTTCTTAATTTAGGTCTGATAAAAAGGTGCTAAGAACAAATAAAATAAAAAATAGAGCCATTGATTAATTAACTACAACTAATCGGGAGATGATCCACGACTAATTGCTCGACTAATTTCCGAGATTTCGGTGTATTTGGTCAGCTTGGGATAGGTCCCAGTTCATACCCATGTGCTGGAACATGCCAATGGCTTTGTCAAGATACGTTTTAGCCTTTTCTTTTTCCCCCATCTCAGTGAGAAAGACAGCATAACTTACATAGGTTCGGGCCAGCTCTGGCTTTACATCAATCTCCTGTTGTATCTCAATGGCCTTCAAAATCGCTTTATCAGACTTCTGAGGATTTGAAGGTTCTAAACAGGAAAAGATTTCAGCAAAGGTTCGGTTGGCATAGGCAATGACGTATTTATCGTTTGTTTCTTCGCCCAGGTGTATCGCTTCCTGGCAAAGTTTAGATCCTTTTTCGAGTTCCCCGAGCTTAAAGAGGCAAGCTGCAAGAGCGGTTTTCTGCCAAGCAAGCCAGAACTTGGTTCCAATCTTTTCAGCAAGGGCTAAACTCTCTTCAAGCAATTTTCGCCCCTGGTTAGGATCTCCAATCATAGTATGGGCTCGGCCATTATAAGATTTTACCAAGTAAAGCCGGAAGAGGTCTTCCGCCTTTTCAGCAATACTCATTGCTTCTTCATAATGCTTAATCGCCTGATTCCACTCACCATGCTGATCACAGATACACCCTCTCAAATGATGGGCATTTGCCTTTGCAAAGGGGTTTTGAATCTTTTGGGCCAACTGGATCGCATGATCGGCATGAACGACGGCTCGATCAAACTCGCCCAAAAAGGCTAAAACATAACCTGCAAGTGCCGATGCAGTGGATTCCTCGACTTTGTTCCCGATCCGTCGCATCTGCTCAACGCTCCGCTCCATCATATGACTGGCCTCGGCAAAATCCGACAGTTGCCAATAGACGCGACCCATGAGATTGACCGGAGGAGCTGCAAGGGCTTCATCTCCAAGCCGATCTGCAATATTAAGACTCTGTCTGGCATACTCGATGGCAACCTGCGGGTTCCAAAGAACATAGTGGATTCTTCCAAGCCAGTAAAGCACTCTGGCTAAACGAGATTCGTCGTTCAATGTTTCTGCCAGGACATGAACCTGCTCCAGGTTTGTACGATCCCTCTCTATGTCTTGTCGTGTTATTCCAACAGAAGCAAGCTTAAGGGCTGCGTCAATTTGCCATTGTTGAACCTTCAAAGATTCAGGAAGGGTTTGAGACATCGTAAACGCCTGTTCGTAGTAGGCCGTGGCTTCATTGTTTGCATAAAGACCGGTAGCCTGATCTCCGGCTAAAAGGGCGTACTCGATGGCTTTATCCTGCCGATCGCTTCGGATATAATGATAGGCCAAAATCGGCAACTGTTCATCCAAACGCTCGGCATAAAGTTCTTCGATAGCCAGTCCGATAATGCCGTGAAGCTCCTTTCGCCGTTGTAGAAGTAGAGTGTCGTAGACAACCTTTTGTGTTAAAACATGTCTGAAGGTGAACTCGGCTTCCGGTAAAATTCGTGTCTGTTGGATCACCTCGAGGGACTTCAATACGTCAAGCGATTCTGAAAGCGCAGTACGGGCTGAATAGACCCTCTCCAGAATCCGTTGCCCAAACACTCTGCCGATAACAGAGGCCAACCGAAGGGCTTCTTTGGCATTTCCGTCCAGGCGATCCAGCCGGGTACGAATAATTGCCTGCACGGTATCCGGCAAGCTAAGGTTTACCAAAGATTGAGTCAAGGCAGCCCGTCCATCTTTAACCTTCACTAAACCCTCTTCAATTAGAGAATAGCATATTTCTTCAATAAATAATGGGTTGCCACCGGAGCGTTCAAGAATCAAATCCCCCAATCCTTGCGGCAGATGTGATGCTCCTGTGATTGACTTGATGATGTTTTCAGTGTTCTGGACATCCAGGGGTTTCAATACAACCCGAGTGTGGTAGCTTGAATAACCCCAACTGGCCTGATAGATAGGCCGGTATGTCGTCATCACCATCAATGCATAAGGGGCGGTCATACCAATCAAGTGTTTTAAAGCTGCTTGGGAGGCGTCGTCGCTCCAGTGCCAGTCTTCCAGTATCATGACCATCGGTTGATGCTGTGTGTTCAGGGTAATCATCACGGCCAGAGCTTCTTCCATAGCCTTCCGCAGTTCCTTCCCTTGTAAATGTTCGGGCAGGGAATAATAGCTTGGGATGGACAGCAAGTGAAGATAAAGCGGGATAAACTGCTCTAGCGAGGGAGAAATGGCCCTGATGTTGGTAACGGCTTTTTCCAACAACTCAGCCGGACTATCTTCCTCTCTCAGACGGATTCCCCACCGCAAGGCATCAATAAAAGGAAAATAAGGGATATTGCGCCCATAGGGTTGACACCTTCCTTGTAGAACCGTGATCTTTTCACGGTCCAGCTTGTGCCGGAACTCATAGTGCAAACGGCTTTTTCCCATCCCCTCTTCTCCTGTCACCGTGACGCATTGACCTTCTCCCCGGACTGCTTTTTCAAGGCAGGCATGGAGAACAGCCAATTCCTGATCCCGCCCGGTGTAAGCCGTAAAACCTTTTTGCTCTGCAGCATCAAATCGGGTTTGGATCTTCGACTCACCCATGACTCGATAGGGTGTCATGGGTTCGGTTTTCCCTTTCATCCTGATCTCTTCAAGTGCTACCGTTTCGAAGTAGGGTGCAATCAATCTCTTTGTCTCCGGGCTAACCAGAATGTCGTCTGATTCTGCCTGCGACTTCAGCCTTGCCCCAGTGTTTACCGTTTCTCCGGTGATGCCATATAAACCATCCCGGTCATCTCGAAGGTTTGTTACGATCAACCCGGAGTTGATCCCGGTATGCATCGTGAGCGGCTTTCCAGTGCGATTCTCTATTCCGGGGCTTATCTGCCGGACCATCTTGTGCAACTCAAGAGCAGCCTTGACAGCACGAATGGGGTCATCTTCATAGCCTATGGGAATTCCAAACAGAGCCAAAATCTCATCCCCGACAAACTGATTGACGATCCCTCCATAACTTTCCACGATACTCACCGATTCTTTTTTGATGCGGCTCATGATTTTTTCCACTTCCTCGGGGTCGAGCTTTTCGTTCATTGCCGTGTAACCGGAAAGGTCGGAGAAAACGATGGTGGCCTGGCGGCGTTCCCCTTCGAGTAAAGGGGGAAACTCAGCCGTCTTGGAAAGTTTTCGAAATGGTTTCGAGGGTTCAGGGGATTCAGTGGATGCAAACGGTTTGGAGAGATCGTGACCACACTCATCACAAAATTTACTCCCCGGGCGATTTGAATTTCTACATTTAGGGCAGACGAGTTCTAATTTATGACCGCACTCATTACAAAACTTGGCCCCTTCACGGTTCTCAGATAGACACTTCGGGCATTTCATTGTTATGCTCCCTTTTTAAAATTTAGGATTGGAACCTTCTTATTTTTCGAGAGATTACCGTAACGCTCCGAATTGCCAATTGAGGATATTCCAAGGTAGAATTTAAAATATATAAGTTGGTAAGCCAGGAGAAAGAAATCAGCTTTAAGTCTGTAGGTTCAGGAGATTCAGGCCAATAATAATAATATTAATATAATAAGCGAGGAGGGGTCAAGATTTTATCTTAACTACATATGTTTAAAATATTCAAATATATCACAAATTAACTATTTAGGACTTTGATTGAGTCTGAATACGATTTTGTTCATAATTCCGATTTTTGGTAACGTCTTCTGGGGGACATTGGTGCTGAGCGTGTCTTGGCTGATGTACTCTTTTCATGAACATAAGACTTCGCCAATTGAGCGGTACCCGAATTGATCGTAAGCAAAACAAAATATTAGGGATAGGTATATTCTCAACTTCTTTAAT
>JAOUGB010000578.1 GCA_029857875.1 Desulfobacteraceae bacterium
GGGTCAGGTCATTTTCGCCCAACCGGTTGGACGCAGCTAACCCGTGTTCCCAAGGGCGCATTAGACGATACTCTCAGTTATACCAAAAATCAGGGGCGGGTCCTAACAGAGACCTTGCCCTTCATGGACTCCTTGGCTTCGAAGAACTCTAACAATTTCTTATCGTCTTTATGATCCGAACATCTCCACCACTCCCCGTCTTTACCGACAAGGTTTGCTTTTGCCTCGTTCCAAACCTTTTTAGAGATGGGTATATCTTTTGAATCCCAACTCAGTTCATCTTGCGTCAGCGTGAACACGGTGTATCTCATTGGATATGAACAAACAGCGGGGATGACAAAGTAGCCGACATCGTTTAATTCTTGGTAACGCACTCCGATGTGCCGATGGCCAGTGATAACATAGCTGACCTGGGGATACTTTTCAAAGACCTTCCTCACTTCTGCAGCATTATCCGGATGAAACCAGTGGTAGTTCTTCCATTTTGCGCTTTCTTTTTCATCCTTATGCCAGAGGGTAAAATTATGATGCGCAAACACAATCGTCAATTTGTCACGATTCACATAGAGATCATTGTCTAACCAGGCCACCTCTTTTTCAGGTACACTACCACCCCAGATACCCGGAGTATTTGTGTCCAAACCAATAATGTGAAGACCAGGTACCGGGTCTAAACTCCACCAAAGATCAGATCCGTTGAAACCATGTCCTTGGAAAGTCCAGGCAATAGTGGATCTTGTGACACCTAGGTACTGACCCATTGATGGCGGAGCACCCGGTTTTGGCGGTCTGGGTACCATACTCAAATCATGGTTTCCCATCACGACATAATAAGGCGCTTTCAACTCATCCATGACCATCTTTACCATCTCTACGTTCCAGGGCTCGCCATTCAGGGTCATATCGCCGGTTAAAACGACAAAATCGAGTTCAGGGATCTTATTGAATTCTTTGACTGCACTCCGCATTAAATCCACACTTGAAAGCTGCATTTTAAACTCATTTTTCGTGCCCGCTGCCGGCATGGCCAAATGGGGGTCGGATATAACCCCAAACTTTATGCGCTCAAAGGCAAATCCAGAGGAACAAACAAAGACCATCAGCACAACGAGTAGCCATATCCAAAGTCCTTTAACACTCTTAAATCGTTTCATTTTTCACCTCCTTAGTTTTTGGGGGAAGAATAGACCTAAAAGCCCTTTCTACCCCCTTCTCATGAACTGCAAGACCTCCTTAAAAATTATAGCAAACAAAGATAAAGCCTATGCTTGGTTATTCGATCACAATACGTGTCTGCACTATAAAAAAATCAGATTTTCCTTCATCATGTTGAATATTCTGATATAACCTGTCCCCTATTGAAAATTGACGCCCTACCTGTCTCTTTAAAATTTTTCGCATTCCTTGATCTTGAACAAGAATCCTCATTTCTGAACGGACACTGATAACATGCTGTTGGTATCCATCCTGTTTTCTTCATAAGACAATCCTCCTTTTTTCAGACAGTACCTGAATGTCTTGTATTGCTTTCAAGCAATTGACAATCTTTGGCAAAACGCTCCTTTGTCAGGTCTTTCACGGAACATTTTTTTGCATGGAGAAGAAATCATATGATCTCCTCCATCTCAGGGTATTCATCCAGTCAACAGATGTCCCATTTAAATCCATTATTATCAGTCTGTAATTAGCTTTGTCTATAAAGAGACGGGCTCATTTTAATGGGAAAAATTCCTATGGGTGGGTATTTGTCACTACATGGTGGAACAAAAATTGTAATAGGGGACATCGTGCAGAAAGTGCTTGAATTTCAAGATGAGAAGAGGTTATTAACCAAAGATGAAGCATATGAGCAAATCAGCCACAGTGCTTCTTTGTTTAAGGCTATTTTGGAATATGTTGGCAAGGTTAATTGATAAATGGGCTTGATAGCCATAATACTTATTTCAATACTTTTTGGTGTGCTGCTTTATTATATGGCTGGTAGAAAAGGTTATAACAAACAGTTTTGGTTTATAATGGGATTTTTTTTCGGCCCATTTGCCCTGCCTTTTATCATCTTAGGAAAAAGAAAGGAACAGCATGGAGAACAGACCACCACTGGAGAAAACTGAAACTAAACGGCTAAATATCATGCTACCTGAAGAATTAATGGAAAGGGTACAGAGTTATTGTAATGAAAAAAACATGACGATTCAGGAATTTGCAACCGATGCCATAATAGAAAAATTAAACCTTGTTTACAAAGAGAGACGAAAAAAGGGCAGACTGTGAGTTATTTCTTGGACAGATGTAATTAACTACCCATAACGAAGTGAAGAATAAAAATCAAAGGGAAAAAAGAATTGCAAAAATAATATTCTGGTGTTTTACGCCTTTTTTCTTCATAGCATTTATGCGTTTCTTTTTTATGATTTTCAATTTTATATACGGGACGATTCTACGCTTAATATTTGGGAAAAAATACGGTGATATAATCACAGTAATTGCATTAATAACTGCATTATTTTTCACAGTCGCTGTTTGCTCAATGTTGTGGAACCAATATAAA
>JAOUGB010000579.1 GCA_029857875.1 Desulfobacteraceae bacterium
TGAAAAACAATACTAGGCGAGAATGCTTTTTGTTTGAAGATATTAAGCGCATTCCTGTCGGTGCTCAGAAAGATCGTGGCGAAAAAAGACTCGTGTTCTATTGCTGTCATGGAAAAGATGTAAACCAAGTTTTAGCTGAAATAAAAGATTATACAAAAAAAAAGGATCCTGGAAACCGTATAGTTTTATTTAATATATCCAAAAGCGTGGAGTTTGAGAAAATAATCCTATCAAAGAAGGTACAGGGTTTTTTTTATGAGCATGATACATTGGATATTTTCCTGAAAGGCATCAAGTCTGTCCTCGACGGAAAATTATGGTTTTCCAGAGATATTATGACGAGATTTATTTTTGAAGGTATAGATAAAGATAAATCCTTAAAGAAAAGCAGCGACAACCTAACCGAAAGGCAGATTGAAATACTCGCCATGGTTTCCGTGGGGGCCACAAATGAGGAGATTGCCGACAAACTTTACATCAGTCCCAATACGGTGAAGACCCATCTTTATAATATTTTTAGAAAAATCAATGTCCCCAATCGTGTTCAGGCATCTCTCTGGGCTGCCAAGAACCTATAATCCCTGGACGTTGTACTGCAGGCAAGTCCTAACTAATTGAGCCCTTTAAATGTGATTTTTTCGCAGATTATTGAAACAAAGCAAAAACTCCGGTTTTCGGAGTCGGAACGCAGTGGAGATATAGATTCTTTTGGGTCGGAGTAAAGCGTAGACCCAGTGAGACCTTTGAAAAATGCTCATCTTTGTTCAAGTTCAAGTCGAAGATCCCGGACCTTGATCCGGGGGAAGGCGAAAATTTTAACCCCAGACATACATTGAGTATTTCGAGGATTAAAATCTGAGCCTGACGCAGAAATTAGGCAAAAGGGGACGTTTTTCAAAGGTCTCAAAGAGAGGAGATTATGGCTAACTTCGAACCGACCATCATTGCTTTTGTTTGCAACTGGTGCACGTACACCGCTGCGGATCTGGCCGGAACTGCCAGATTGGGATATCCTGCTAATGTGAGGTTGATTCGGGTCATGTGTACCGGCATGGTTGACCCCAAATATGTGATCAAGGCACTGCTTGAGGGGGCCGATGCGATACTGGTCAGCGGATGTCACCCCGGAGACTGCCATTATATCAACGGAAATTTCAAGGCTCGGAGGCGGATCAAGCTTCTCAAAGAGATCCTTTCCCAATTCGGCTTTGGAGATGAGCGGCTCAGGTTGACCTGGATCGGCGCCAGTGACGGCATCCGGTTCGCCGAGACCATTCATGAAATGGTGGCACAGATCAGAACGCTGGGTCCCAATGAGGCCAAAGCAACCATGGTAATTTGACAGCCATTCGTCATTTACCCTGATAACTGATGACCAATGATTGATGACAAATTTGGAGGAAACGGACAGTGAAAACAGCAAAAATCAACGTAAAAGACGGCGACCTGTTGACAACTCTACGAGATTTTTTTCGATCCATCCTCCAGTTGGAAGATATCAATGCAATCCTGGTTCCACAACATCTTGCTGCGAAAAACGTAGTGATGCCAACACTGGTGACTGATCCTAACCAACTGAACGGCACCGACCCTTTGGCACCGGTTTTTCCCTTGAATGGGGCCAAAATCGTTTCCCGGCTCACACGTAAGCCCATGGGCGCAAAAGTTGCGGTTGTTTTACGTCCCTGCGAGATACGTGCCTTTGTCGAACTGGTGAAACTCAAGCAAGGTCGAATCGAAGAGGTGGTACTGGTAGGAATCGACTGCCTGGGTGCTTTCAAGAATGGCGATTATATTCAGATCGTTGGAAAAAAAGAAGAAAAATTCACTTCAAGGTTTTACAAAGACGCCTTATCCGGAAAAAATTTGAGTATAGAAGGATTTGATCTCGCTTCTGCGTGCAAGGCTTGCGAAAATCCGGTCCCCAACGGTGCAGATATTTTAATCGGACTTTTCGGGGTCGATACCGACAATCACGTTTTGATCCAAGCCCGGACGCCTAAAGGAGAGGCACTTTATGATAGCCTTGACCTTTTTGACACAGAGGAGACACCAGAACGTCTTGCAGCCGTTAAATCTCTGGTCGCTGAACGAACGGCGTATCGTGATAAAATGTTTGCCGAGACCACAGAGGCCACAAACAGCCTGGAGAAACTGAATACCTATTTTGCCGAGTGTGTAAATTGCTACAACTGCAGGGTTGCCTGTCCGGTCTGCTACTGTAAGGAATGTGTCTTTGTGACGGATGTCTTTAACCATGATCCTGTTCAGTACCTTAGATGGGCCAATCGCAAGGGTGTAATCAAAATGCCCACTGATACCGTCTTTTACCACATGACTCGGATTGCTCACATGAGCACCTCATGTGTCGGATGCGGTCAGTGCACGAATGCCTGCCCCAACGACATTCCGGTGATGGAACTGTTTAGAACCGTTTCATATCATACACAAAAAGCTTTTGAGTACGAGGCCGGTCGTAGCATTGAGGAAGATATTCCGCTGTCAGTATTCCGTGAAGACGAGCTCGCCGAGGTTGT
>JAOUGB010000580.1 GCA_029857875.1 Desulfobacteraceae bacterium
CGAGGAGAGGGAGAAGATAAAGACATATTAAAAAATCTTCCTGTGGGGTCAGCAATGACCCCACTTTTTTATTTTATAGCCCCATTGTGGATATCCTATTCCGTTCTGATGCTTGACTTCTGATTTTAATCTCCAAGAATTTAAGCAACAAAATTTTTACGATTTTACCTAAAGATTTTCACATCGAAACCTTGAATACTTCTACAAGCCATCTCAAAAATACATCTAACGCCCAATTACGGTGTTGCGAGCCTCTTCAAAATACTCACATACTCCCATGTATGCTCCGCTTTTTCATATGTTACACATGACGCCTACGGCGTCTCGCGCCTTGTCCTTGAACGTAATCTGCATTTTTGAGATGGCTTGTAACATAAAAGAATATTATCGTCAAAACCTAATGACCCATACCACATTTATTTAGTCATAAAAAACCTGGTCCTTTGGGCCAGGTCAGAGTTCTTTGGCTCTGCCTGAAGAATCGCTGCAAGAGTTTGAAGTGAACTAAAGTTTAAAGTGAGCTAAAGTTAATGAATTCTACCAATTATATTTTAATGACAGCGCGTTAGCGCTACCTTAACTTTAGGCACTTTAGATCACTTCAAACTTTAGGCACTTGTAATAGGCACTTTAGATCACTTTAGGCACTTTTAACTTATACAGCTTTAAGTAAAGCAGCTCCTTCCAGGGTAACCCAAAGCCTGACCCTTTGGGCCAGGATATTTATATTAAAGGCGCGGTTGTTATGGCGGTTATAAAAACAAACCGGCATTTGCGTTAAGTAAATGTTTACATATATTTTAAGATATTTACTTCATAATTTTAAACAGTTAGCCAAAGATTCGCACTGCTGGTCGTTTGTGGTTGTTATATAACTAATTGATATAATTATTGATATAAATAGAAAGCTATTTTTTGCATGGTTTTTGCAAGATGAAAATCAATATACCACAATGATTATATTCAAGGGGAATAAATACGGTCATCGGAAAGGCCCGCGGCGGCTGCCTGAACGGGCAAACATGATTATATCAAAACAACGGCACAGGATTTAAGGAATGAATAAGAACAACCTAAAGGAAATTAGAGAGTCTCTTATGATAAGCAAGGCCGAGCTTTCCAGAAATGCCAACATTTCACCCCTCACCATCACACGAATAGAGCGAGGCGAGCCGTGCAGGATGGAAACAAAACGAAAGATTGTTTTAGCTTTGGGGTTGAAAATTTCAGATAAGGACAAGATTTTTGGTAAGAACATGTCGGTATCTGTTAAAGATGGTGGGGATAGGCGTTCAGGCATTGATCGACGTGAATTTTCATATGCTATTCACAGTCCTGAATACAGATCTGGAAGAGAACGGAGAAAAGACTTCCTAAACAACTAAAAATTATGAGCAATTTAAAGATATGACAATAGACTATTATACCCTCAACCCCCATTTCTTCCTCTTTTTTTAACTCCGTCAACCCTAAGATTTAAAGTTGTAAGTGTTCACGGGGAAGCAGACCCCGGGAACACGTACTTAAAGTTTGACTAAAGCCCAATTCCTTTGATAGTCATAATATTATCCATTAAAATGGAAAAAGAAAAAAGAATCAGAGGCATCGCCTTTCAAGATGATGTTGATTCTAATCTTGATTAACGCACGAAGAATTTATTCGGCGCATAAATACAATGATGGAATTTATCAAACAATGAACTTGAAATCGATAGCAATACAGATCCTGTGCATGGTACAGTTTTGTCTTTCAGGGATTGCATCAGCCGGCCAAATCGATGACGTTCGTGCCAATGTATATGCTTGGCGTAATTCTTGGGAGAACCGAGATATAAGCAGTTACATGTCTTTCTATAGTCCGGACTTTCGATCGGAAGGGCTTGATTACAAGGGGTGGATGCAAAAAAAGACCAAGCTTTTTAAAACCTCGGGTGATATCCAGGTGGAGATAACCGATCTTGGGGTTTTTATAGAAGCGGAATATGCCACGGCAAGGTTCGTTCAGCGGTATCACGATCCGAAGTTTTCTGATGTTGGGGAAAAAACGCTGACCATGGTCAACTCAAACGGCAAATGGAAAATCGTCTCGGAGGCCTGGAAACCACTGGTAATGTCTGCCCGACCCACTGAGAATAAGGCGCAGCGGTCAAACTCGAAGGAATTGGATTTGGTATCTCTTCCAGCTTCTAAAGCCGGACAGGGTCATGAGATTAAAACCATTTTGGAAAATAGTGTCATTATTAAAAGTATCAAATTTGAACCTAAGAAGGATCGAGACAAGGTGTTTATTGCTTCAAACACGTTTTTTGTTCCCGAGATCCTGACGCTTGAAGGTGATGATCCAAGGATTGTTATTGATATTAAGCCTGTTTCTTCTTGGAGCGGACGTTCTACAACCTTGGTTGACGGAAATCTGATCAGACAGATCCGAACACATCTACACCCTGACACTAAAAAATTGCGGATTGTATTGGACCTTAATCCTTCGGAGAATTACTTCATAAATCAAATCTATTACGAGAAAAAACATATTT
>JAOUGB010000581.1 GCA_029857875.1 Desulfobacteraceae bacterium
CCAAGTAATTTGTGGGGCAGTTTTGCCCAGTCGGCAGTCATTGCATCTTTGCTGGTCACCGCCCGAATGGCAATGATGTTTTCATAAGTTCGCTTGTCTCCCATGACGCCGACACTTTTTATGGGCAATAGAACGGCAAAAGATTGCCATAATTTTCGATAATACCCACTGTTTTTTATTTCATCAAGCAAAATATCATCAACATTTCTTAATACCAAAAGGCGCTGATTGTTTATTTCCCCGATGATTCTAATGGCAAGGCCCGGGCCGGGAAAAGGTTGCCGCCATATCAGATCTTCATCTAGATCCAACGCCTTGCCCAAAAGACGAACTTCATCCTTAAACAAATATTTCAAAGGTTCAACAAGCTTTAATTTCATGTTTTTGGGAAGTCCGCCGACATTGTGATGGGATTTTATTACCGATGTCGGACCGCCGAAAGCCGATTGAGACTCAATAATATCCGGATACAAGGTTCCCTGGGCTAAAAATTCCGCACCTTTTATCATTCTTGCTTCGGATTCAAAAACATCCATAAAGACTTTGCCGATAATTTTCCTCTTTTTTTCCGGATCGGTGATATTCGAAAGTGCTTTTAAAAATTTGGTTTTGGCATTTACAAACCGGATGTTAATTTTTAGGTGTTGTTTGAAGGTCTTTTTGAGCTTTTTAGCCTCATCCTTTCTAAGGAGGCCGTTATCAACGAATATGCAGGTAAGGTTTTTACCCACAGCATGGTGAAGCAACAGGGCGGTGACCGATGAATCGACGCCGCCGCTTAAACCGAGAATGACTCTTTTGTCTCCGACGACGTCTCTGATTTTAGAAATCGAGTCCTTGGCAAAGGATTTCATGGTCCACGTCCGTTTGCAGCCGCACACATCAAAAAGAAAGTTACGCAGCATGGCTTTGCCCTTTGCCGTATGGTGAACTTCAGGGTGGAACTGAAGTCCGTAAAGATGTTTTTTAGTATGAACCGTTGCAGCAATTTTTGTGTTTTCAGTGGATGCCGTTATTTTAAAACCGCTTGGCAGTTTAGTGATGGAATCACCATGGCTCATCCAGGTCTTTGTTTTTCCACCCAGAGCTTTAAACAAACCCGCCTCTTCTTTAACGTTAAGTTCTGCAAAACCATATTCCCGCTTTCTGGCTTTTTTAACGGTTCCCCCCAGCGCGTTGATCATAAATTGCATGCCGTAGCAAATTCCAAGTACAGGAATTTGAAGATTAAAGATTGCCTCATCACACTTGGGGCTATTTTTCTCATAGATGCTTGATGGCCCTCCTGAAAGGATAATCCCTTTGGGGTTCAGGTGTTTAATATAGTCAATATCGATATTCGGCGGATCGATCTGACAATATACATGGAATTCTCTGACCCGACGGGCAATGAGCTGGTTATATTGTGAACCAAAATCGATAATCAGTATCATGGGTTTTCCTCTTTTTGCTCTTTTCGGCAGGATTCAAGCTGAATTTGTCGACAGTGTACCCTAACAAACAACGTAAGTAAACAATTTGCAGAAACATGCTGAATATGTTAGAAACGGCCTGAAAAGTCAACTTTTATGTTAAACCTCAATTGAGGTTAAAAACTACAACTTGTTGATGGGTTGAGCAATTGGGCTGTAAGTGTAACGCCTGCGAATACGACCAATGAATAAAATAATTGTCCAGATTTATGAGGTCCAAACACCTTCCGAGGCTGAGAAAGTGATGGCCCTCGGCGTTGATCATATCGGCAGTGTTATTGTATCACAGGAATCGTGGAAAATTCCTTGTATCAGGGATACCGTACATCTGGTTCAGGGGAGGGATGGTAGGAGCAGCTTGATACCACTGTTTGATGATCTTGAGACCATATGCTTCATGCTCGATTACTACAAACCCGATGTTATCCATTTTTGTGAAGCGATAACGCTTGAAAATGGTCCTGGCGTATCCTGTAAAAAACTTGTATGGTTGCAGAAAAACATTAAAAAAAGATTCCCTGAGATTAAAATTATACGATCGATCCCAATTCCTCAACCCAAAGTGCCGAACCAAGGAGAAACTCTTGAGCTGGCGCGCATTTTCGAGGCGGTCAGCGATTATTTTTTGACAGATACTCTGATTGTAAAATCATCCGGATCTATTTTTGATCTTCAGCCGGTCAAAGGTTTCGTGGGCATCACCGGTAAGACATGCAGCTGGGACGTGGCAGCGCAACTGGTTCAGTCAAGTCATATTCCTGTGATATTGGCAGGGGGCATCACTCCCGACAATGTTTTTGACGGCATCATGCAGGTTATGCCGGCAGGCGTCGACAGTTGTACCGGAACCAATGCATTGGACTCTAAAGGGCGTTCAATACGGTTCAAAAAAGACCTCGAAAAAGTAAAACATATGGTTGATGAAGTTCGCAGAGCGGAACTATGTTTAAGTGAACTAATCCGCCACAGTGCATTAGCGGACAAGAGTTTGAAGTGAGCTAATCCGCCAAACTCCGAAGGCGGACAAGAGTGAGCTAAAATTTAGGATTTCATT
>JAOUGB010000582.1 GCA_029857875.1 Desulfobacteraceae bacterium
ATCTTTGTACAGGCAATTCGTGTCGCAGCCAAATGGCCGAGGGGTTTACACGGCATCTTAAAAAAGATCAGATCGACGCTTATTCTGCCGGAATAGCCCCTAAAGCTGTCGACCCAAGAGCGATTAAGGCCATGTTGGAAGTCGAAATCGACATCTCGGGCCAAAAATCGAAATCCATTGATGATATCAAAGATATGGAATTTGATTTAGTGATAACGCTTTGCGATAATGCCCAGAAGACATGCCCGACCTTTCCGGCTAAAACCCGTGTGATTCACATGGGATTCGAAGATCCGCCAAGTTTGGCCGCAGATAGTCGGGACGAAGAAGAGGCTATGGAGCATTACCGAAGCGTGCGCGATAAAATAAAAGTTTTCGTGGAACAATTGCCTGAAATTTTAAAGCAAAAAAAGGAAGATATGGTGTTCGATCAAACCCGATTTTTCGCCGGACTCAAGTCGGTTTTGGGTCAACTTCCAGAAAGTTTGAAAACCACAAAAAAATCTTAGCCATATTGTAAACGGATATTTTAAGGTATTCACCATGAGCACCGAAACAAAAATTCAGCTCCAGAAATGTTTTGATCTGCTCGCTAAAATCCAGGCCGAATATCCGAACGGCGAATTTGGCCGGGAAATGATTCATGGTGACATGGATTTTAGGTTCAAGCGGATTAAGGAGATGCGGGATGAACTGGAGACATTTCCAGATGCCGTGCATAAATTTACACGGTTTATCGACGCGATTCACGTTCCCGAAAAAACAGTAAAATCCATTTTTCAACGAACACTGAAGGAACCCGAAAGGTTTTCTATACTTAAGGGCCTTAGTTTTTTGGAAAGACGGAAAATGATTGAAAGGTGGGCAACGGAGTTCGAAACCTCAGCCGGAAACATCAATGAACTGCTCACCCGGGCTCGCCTCGCCGGAATTCTCGATGACAAATACATACTTAAGACAAAGTATCAGGAAGTGGCGAACGCGTTTTTAGAACTTTGAGTTGATTTCAATTTTTTTTGTAATATGTTATGTTAACATTAATATAACATCAATAACGGGTATAAACATGCAAGATTTTGATACGTTGCTGAAAAATTCAGCCGCCGCCCACGGGCATTTGTGCCCGGGACAGGTGGTGGGGGTGCGCATGGCCATGCTGGGATGCCGGCTCATCGGCCTGGATGAACCGACCCGTATCGATCAGATCAAAAAACTCATCGTCTTTGTCGAGATGGACCGCTGTACCGGCGATGCGGTGGCCTACGTCACCGGCGTCAAGCTGGGACGTCGATCGTTGAAATTTATGGATTATGGGATCATGGCTGCTACTTTTGTGAATTTGGAAACCAACACGGCGTTTCGGATAATCTCCACAGAGGAAGCCCGGGATCTGGCACCGATTTATGCCCCGGAAATACCGGAAAAGTATCCCCAGCAGCTTGAAGCCTATAAACGGATGCCGGACAGTGTCCTGTTTCGGGTTCAAAAGGTCCGGGTGGATATGAGCCAATACGACTTGCCGGGTCCCACCCGCAAAAAGGTCTCTTGCAGCCGATGCGGTCAGATGGTTCGGGACAACCGGGAAGTGGTTCAAAACGGTCATATTCTTTGTAAGCCGTGTGCTCAAGGGACTTATTTCTCGGAAGCAGAGGAAATAACCTGGCCGAATATGAACTGGACACCCGCTCAAAAAGAAGAGCAGACAGTTGTCGGTGCTGAGGCTAAGGGCTCTAATTCATAAATACGATGACGTATTTTTATCAGGACATTTATCCCAGATAAGCTGAAGCCCAAAAGTTTGAAGTTTGAAATGCCTAAAATGAGCTAAAGTTGAGGAACGCGCTTTCAGCGCGATCAATTATAATTAAAATTGATAGAATGCCTTAACTTTAGGCACTTTAGTTCACTTTAGGCATTTTAAACTTTTGCATGCATAGAATGAATAAACCAAGATATAAATACATTACCGTATTAATATATGTACTAAGTTATTAGTATCCTATCCTTTGCGCCTTCTTGGCAAAAACAAATAAGGAGATACAAAGTGATTAAGACCATAAAATTAAAAGATGCGGTGGGAACGAAACTGGCCCATGACATCACCGAAATCCGTCCCGGAGAATTTAAAGGCGCCGCATTTCATAAAGGGCACACGGTATGCAACGAGGATTTGTGTCGCTTACAAAAACTCGGGAAAAATCATCTTTATCTTATTGATTTAGAAGCAGACGAAATTCACGAGAACGAGGCCGCCGCCATTATGGCCGAAGCCCTGGCCGGTAAAGGTGTGGTTTGGAAAAATGAACCCCGTGAAGGAAAAATCGGTTTAAAGGCGGATAGAGATGGATTACTTACTGTCAACGTTTCGGCCCTGGCAGCATTTAACATGATCGAAGAGGTGATGTGCGCCACTTTGCATAACCATACGATGGTGAAAGCGGGGGAACTGGTGGCCGCCACCCGGGCCATTCCCCTGATCATGAAACGGGCGCCCATCGAACGGGCCGCCGCCATCGCCGG
>JAOUGB010000583.1 GCA_029857875.1 Desulfobacteraceae bacterium
AGAGCCTAAAGTTATGGTGTCGCTTCGCTCCGATGTTTTTATATAATTGACAGAATTCCTTAACTTTAGTTCACTTTAAACTTTAGTTCACTTCAAACTCTTGCTGCGATTCTTCAGGCAGAGCCAAAGGACTCTGACCACGCCCAGAGGACGTGGTTTTCTAAATATCAATGACTTAGCAGTGGGAGAATCATGCAACAATCTGTTTTAGTTTCGGCAAAAGATTTGAAAACATTCGGGCAACGTGTACTCCAAAAGGTCGGTGTCTCGAAGCAACACGCCGAAGAAACATCTGAAATCCTTGTCGATGCCAACTTAAGAGGGATCGATACCCATGGTATTTATCTGATCGATCTCTATGCACGCAGACTCCAAAAAAAATTAATCAATCCTGTTCCCAAATTTATTTTTGAGAAAAAAAGAGCGGGTCTCGGTATCCTGGATGCCGATTTTTCATTGGGCCAGCCTGCCACTTTAGAAGCCTCCCGGAAAGCTGTAGAGTTGGCAAAGGATGCTGGTGTGGGCATCGTTACGGTTAAAAATTCAAATCATTTCGGTGCTGCAGCATATTATGCGGAATATATCGCGAAACAAGACTGTATCGGTCTGGTGATGTGCGATGGTGAATGCGATGTTATTCCCTACGGGGGGAAAGAAAAGTTTCTCGGCACAAATCCGATATGTTGTTGCGTTCCTTCTATAAGCCAACCCTGGTATTGCATGGATATGGCCACAAGCGAAGTCGCATTTGGTAAAGTTCGAGCAGCGGCAGAGGCTGGAAAATCGATACCGCCCAATTGGGCGGTAGACCGAAACGGGCAACCGGTTACCGATGCTAAACAAGCGTACGCCGTAGTACCCATGAGTGGCGTCAAAGGATATGCCCTCGGCCTGATGATTGAAATCCTTTCAAGCCGTCTAACCGGCATGCCGTATGGGGCTCACATTATACGAAAGTTTGATGACTGGGACAACAGGGCTTTCATGGGGCATTATATTCAAGCAATTGATATCAAAGCATTTTGTCCGGTGGATGTATTTAAAAAGCGCATGGATGAACTTATCCAGGACTTAAAGAAACAACCCAAGGCTTTCGGATTTAATGAAATTTTGATACCCGGCGAACCAGAGTGGCGAAACAAGGTTAACCGAGAAAAAGAAGGATGTCCAATAAGGCAAGAAGATATCGAACTGCTTGCACAGCTCGGAAAAGAATTGGGCGTACCCTTTCCAACCGAATAACAGATAAAGCGTCAGGTCAATCGAACATGTCCACGGTGAGGATAGAATTGAATGGCGAGACTTGAATTAAACAAAGATCGATTCTTCGATCCTCAGCCCGAGGTCCGAAAGATCGCGTCTGAACTGTACGCGCAAGTGAAAAATTCGCCGATTGTCAGCCCCCACGGCCATGTGGAGCCTCGAATACTGGCCGAAAACACGTCCTTTTCCGATCCCACAGAATTAATCATCATCCCGGATCATTATATTTACCGGTTGCTTTATTCCCAGGGGGTTTCTATGGAATCGCTGGGAATACCCACCAAAGATGGAACCCGGGTGGAAACGGACCGTGGCAAGATCTGGCAGACCTTCGCAGACTATTTTTATCTATTTGCCGGCACCCCGACAGGAGCCTGGCTCAGTCACGAATTTTCAGAGGTATTCGGTATCAAGAAGAAGCTTGATAGCAAGACCGCCATGGAGATATACGATGACATCCTGGAAAAACTCTGTACTCCGGAATTTTTACCCCGGGCGCTGTTCGATAGATTCAATATTGAAGTGCTCACCACCACCGATGGCGCGGCCGATTCCCTGGCGTATCATAAAAAAATCCAGGAATCCGGATGGGATGGCAAAGTGATCCCCTGCTTCCGCCCAGATGCCGTTGTGAATATTTTGGATCCTGCATGGCAGGTCGAAATCAATGCCTTGGGTAAATCTGCCGGTATTGAAATTGATTCTTTCAAAGATTACATTCAGGCGCTGGAATCGCGGCGAGAATTTTTTAAATCAATGGGGGCTGTTTCAACGGATCAGGGAGTTTTGAGTCCGTTTACCAACGAACTCAGTTCAAATGAAATCGACCTGATTTTTAAACGGGCGCTCTCCGGTACTGCTTCGGAAAACGATGCCGTCTTGTTCACGGCTCATATGCTCATGGAAATGGCCCGAATGAGTGTGGAAGATGGTCTGGTCATGCAAATCCATCCCGGATCTTTTCGAAACCATAATGAAATGATGTTTAAGCGATTCGGTCGAGACACCGGGAGTGATATCCCAATTCAAACCGAGTTTACCAGAAACCTGCATCCTCTGCTCAAAAAGTTCGGCAACAACCCGAACTTTACTTTGATACTTTTTACGCTCGACGAATCCACGTACACACGTGAACTGGCTCCCCTGGCCGGACACTATCCCTGCCTGAAACTTGGCCCCCCCTGGTGGTTTAACGATAGTTTCGAAGGCATGATACGTTTTCGGTCGATGGTCACTGAAACGGCCAGC
>JAOUGB010000584.1 GCA_029857875.1 Desulfobacteraceae bacterium
TAGCGCTCCACCAACTCATCACGGGTTACGATACGGGTTACTTCCGATACGTGTTGCCTGATATTTTCAAGCCCACCTTCCTGACGATCAACAAAAATGACAGCCTTGGCAACTTCGAGCCCTTCGGCGCGGGCCCGTTCGATGGCCTTAATCGTGGAGCCACCGGTGGTGGCGACATCATCGATAATCGCCACCCGTTCACCCGGTTGAAGATCACCTTCAATCCAGCGCACCATTCCGTGGTCTTTGCGGGTTTTACGAATGGAAAAGGCATTAATCGGCTGGGCATTTAATTCGGAGGCAAAGGCGGTGGCGACCGCCAGAGGATCGGCACCAAAGGTGAGCCCGCCGACGGCGGTCACCTCATCGTCTTTAATCGCCTCAAATAGCAGGTGCCCTGCCAAAAATATGCCCCGGGCGCAAAGGGTAACCGGCTTGCAATTCACATAAAACCGGCTCATCCGACCCGACACCAGTTTAAAGATCGGCTTGTCACTGAATTTAAAAGATTTCTGACACAGCATGTCGATCAGTTCTTCTTTCATTGCCGCTATCCGAATATTGGGATGTTTGGGTTATTAAAACTAAACTTTGAGCAAAACGATAAATCTGCAAATTTTTATACCACGAAAGCAATAAAATAGAAAAGAACGAAACCCAATTTTGTCCGCCCGCCAATAAAATATTGATTTTAAAGCCTTGATTGGATATAAAAAAGCCTCCACCGAAAAGAAAGAAGCCTGTTAATGGGATTCAGCGGAGGCTTTAAGCAAGGAAAACCCGCAAGGGCACTCCTTGTAACTTAAATCAGTATGTAACAACAAAATTAACGGGGGTCAATTCGTATCTCAAAGCGGCTCGATTCCTGAAACTTTACAAAATTGATATGATGATGAAACGCATGGTCTTTCGGAATCTATTTTTTTATTTGATCATCGGGACCTTCACCCTGTTGCCGGCTGTTTTGTCTGCTGACGATTCGACAACCCCGCTTTCTTTAAAAGAAACCATCGAACGGGCTATTGAGGCCAATCTGAGCCTGAAGCAATCCCAGGAAGAGGTCAAAGCAGCCGAAGAAACCCGCAAGGTAAGTATCACCCGGTTTCTTCCTACTTTCAGTACATCCTACGACTACCTGCATCGCAACAAAGAACTGACTCAATCACTCACCGGTCTGGGTCCGGGACCGGAATTCGTGGTACGACCAGAGGATGAATATACTTTTGTGACCTCATTTACCCAGCCGATTTTCAGGGGATTTGAGTTGATTAACCAGTACAAGATTTCGGATCTCGGGCTCAATGCGGCTGAATTAAGCGAAAAGATCACGCGTCAGGACGTTATCCTGGATGCTAAAAATGCCTATTACTCGGTTTTAAAAACTCAAAAATTGCTGGGAGTTTCCGAACAGCGCGTCATTCAGATCGCGTCCCAAAAAGAGGTGGCCGAAAACTTTTTTGAGGTCGGCATGTCCCCGTTAAACGACCTGCTGCAGGCCCAGGCAACGTTGGCCAACGCCAGGCAGGGTCTGATTGCCGCGCAAAACAATCTTGAAATCGCCAAATCCCAGTTTAACATCGTTTTGCGCCGACCGGTAAATTCACCGGTGGCAATCGAGGACATCCTCGATTATACCCCCCTTGTCCATGATATCGATTTTTACCTGTCCAGCGCCCGAGACAACCGGCTTGAAATCAAAGTCGCTGATTTAGAAGCCGAAATCGCTGAAAAGGAAGTGATGCTGGCCAGAAAGGATTACTATCCCTCAATCAACCTGACGGGAAGATATACGCGAATCGGTGATCAATACGATGTGGACGGCGGGGAAGGAATCAGCGATGCCACCAGCTGGAATATTCAGGCGACGGCCCAATGGGATTTCTGGGAGTGGGGTCGAACCTCATTCGGCGTGAAAGAAAAACTGCATCGCCTGTCACAGGCCCAGTACCGCCGCACGCAAATCCTGGACAACATCGAACTGGAAGTCAAGACGTCGTTTCTACGAACCAAAGAGGGCGAAAAAAATATTATTACCGTCGAAAAAGCAATCGAGCAGGCCAAAGAAAACTTTCGTATCAACCAGGAACGCTTCAAAGAGCAGGTCGCCACCACGACCGATGTCCTGAATGCACAGACCCTGCTGTCGGATACGCTGACCAACTATTTCAACGCCTTATATGATTTTAAGATTTCAAATGCCACACTTTTCCGTGCAATGGGCCAGGAAGTGATGGAATGAATGAAGCCGATGAGAGAAGCTCAATAATTCGAATGTTTCATGTTCATCATTATTATGGCACCCAAAAAGCTCTGATCGATATTACCCTCGATATTTTCAAAAATGACTTTGTATTTATCACCGGCCCCAGCGGAGCGGGTAAAACAACTCTGCTCAAGCTTTTCTATCTGGCCGAAGCCGCCGCCGAAGGTCAGGTATTGATCGATGGCATGAATCTTTCCCGTATCCCCCGCAAACGCATCCCGCTTCTGAGAAGAAAATTCGGCATCAT
>JAOUGB010000585.1 GCA_029857875.1 Desulfobacteraceae bacterium
CATGCCAATACCCATCGTAGTTATTTCATCATAATTTTCGTTCACATAATTGTATGATCCATCTAAACCTACTTCTTTTGCACCAAAAGCAATAAACTTTTGGGTAGCCTTGGTATATCCTCTGAGGTTCAATACTCGAGCAGCTTCTAATAGAGCTGCAACACCAGAGGCATTATCATTGGCACCCGGGCTTGTAGAGACCGTGTCATAATGAGCACCCATGTAAACGATTCCCTGACTGGGATCAAGGCCTTCCTTCGTGCCGATAATGTTCTGACTTGTTCGATAGTCAGAGATGGCGTCGACAATCATGTGAACTGTGACATCCCCTCCGAGTGTCAGATTATATAGCTCCTCCCCTAAGGCAAAACTTGCACCTACCACAGGGATCAAGACGCCAGGCGCTCCAAGCGTCCCGTAAGGAATTCCTGTACGATCTGGTGTGTTCCCCTCGTTAAATATGATTACACCCACTGCACCGGCAGCCTCAGCATTTTGAGCCTTTAGGGCATAGCTGCATGTCCCACGCTGGATCAAAGCGATATTGCCAGCGGTAAAACCTGCAAAATCTGGTGCCTCACATCCACTCGTAGAACCTCCAGTTGGCGGCATCATTAGGTCTACATCTTGAATGGGAGCCGTTACATCGCCGCTACCTGAGTATGTCATAGTGGCAAAATCAGTGCCTTCTATATAACTGGTTGGGTTAGGTGATATCTGCTCCAATAAAGGGGTTGAGAGTTCCTCGAAGTATGGTGTTTCAAATTGCTGGATTTCAACATCAAAACCATAATTGGACATTTCATTAGCAATGTACTCAGCAGCTTCTTGTTCAGCAGCACTACCGGCTACTCTTGGACCGAGAGCCTCAAGAGCATCAACATGTGAGAATGCTCTTTCGCCACTAAAAAGAGCCTTGATATCACTGCTTGCTGTTTGTGCAAATGCGCCTTGAATCATCACAGTCAAAATTACGCAAATTGCGATTACAATACTGAATAATAAATTTTGCTTTCCCATTTTGATTCTCCTCCAGTTTGATTTAGCTGAAATTTTGTTACCAAATTATTGCCGACTACCATAGCCTCAAAAAATAGCAGCTATCTCTTGACCCTAAAACCCTTTTATCAGATTACACAGCTGACCTCTATGAGAATATTGCTTTTTTCTGCAGTAAAGTTGCTCTTTTGATGATTTTTTTCGTGTTTACTGTTAGTGCATTGATTTTCAGGAGAACTATTGCGTTTCTACGATGAGTACTATCATGCGGATAACAGGAAGAATTTTTTCCTGCATGTTTCCAAAGGTAGTCTTAATTTCAAAAAAAAGTAATCCTAAATGCATGTTTGAATAGGAAATAAATGATGTCAAAAAAATTCAGCGGTGCATAGTTCTATGCGATCCAAACTTTCTGACGGTGTAATCATGCATGCGTACTATAGGGAGAAACTGAGAGGGCGACCTGCTTTCCAAAAAACAATAGTTGTAGGTGAAGTAGGTAAAATCACTTCATTAAGTTGCTTTGTCTCTCCTATCCTCCGGGGAACGAGTATTTCTCCTCGTATTCAATGCTCTGCCAGTTCTTAGCGATGCGTCATTGAAATGGAAAGTCACGCCACTAATCTTCTGAGTTCTGTTTAGTAGAATGGGGAATGAATAGACATCAAAAATTGATGCTTTTGCGTAGTACTGTGAGAAAGTGAGATATGTCTGAAACCGCTTAGAATTCCTCTTTCTATGTGTAGTTTGCATCTCTGTCGATGCTCCAAGAGTGGCGGATTTCAAGGAAGAAGTGGGTTAAAATGCTTTCAGATTATATAAAAGATAATACAGATTTTATGTTAAAAGAGTCTAACCTCTACAATTTCCCCTTCCTGTACCCCGAGTTTCCTCAAGGGGATTACAGCAGTCCCATCTGCCTTAATCAAAGTTGTGATAAGACCCGATTTGCCGAGTATCGGTACAGCCCATATTTCCCCATCCCGTTCTTCAAGAGACACCCCGATATGTTCTTCTCTGCCAGGGCTTGAGGAAACGTTCTTGGCAATTCTTGCCTTAACAATCCTTTTTTTACTTACAAATCTATCTTCATGCAATCCTGACAGGATTTGTAAAACAGGCCTGATGAATATCTCAAAGCACACAGCGACAGCTGAAGGATGTCCCGGGAGGCCGAAGATGGGAATGCTATCCGCAATGCCACCAATCATCGGTTTACCAGGCTTTAATGAAATGCCATGGAACAGGACACCTGGGTTTCCCATGTCGTTTATAACTTTTGCTGTCATGTCATGTGTGCCTACCGAACTGCCGCCTGTAATCAAGACCATATCTGAATTTCTCAAAGAATCCTCAACAACATCTCTTAAGATGTCGTACTTATCTTTGAATATTCCTTTTTTTATCGGGATGCCGCCGGCATCTAAAATCAATCCTGCCAGGGTATATGAATTTATGTCGCGTACCTGCCCAGGTTTTATAGGTTTATTTGCAGGTACTATTTCATCAC
>JAOUGB010000586.1 GCA_029857875.1 Desulfobacteraceae bacterium
CATGGAGGGATTTCGATGTCGATACTTACAATGGGAATCATCGCAAGTACACTGGCCGGCCTGGCTACCGGTGTTGGTGCCTTGCCGGCTTTCTTTTTTAAGAATGTTTCCGATAAGATTCTAAACACGATGCTCGGGGGTGCTGCAGGCGTGATGCTGGCAGCCACTTCTTTCTCGTTAATTGTTCCCGGGATAGAATATGGCAACCAGGCTTGGCCGGGTTTTGGTGTTTATATCGTTGGGTTCGGGATGTTGTTTGGTGCGGTCTTTTTAGACCGTATTGATAAATGGCTCCCTCATGAACACTTTGTCCTCGGGCATGAAGGCCCTTCCAGTTCCTTGAAAAGAATTTGGCTGTTTATCATTGCCATCACTATTCACAACTTTCCTGAGGGACTTGCAGTGGGAGTTGGGTTTGGAAGCGGAGATATTGGTGCGGGAACCAGCCTTGCCATCGGCATCGGGCTTCAGAACATGCCGGAAGGTTTGGCTGTTGCCATGCCCTTGATCGGCCTGGGTTACAACCGATGGCGCGCCATAGGTATCGCTACTTTGACAGGACTGGTGGAGCCCATTGGCGGTTTTCTGGGGGTTGCAGCCGTCACTGTTTTTAACTCCGTCCTCCCGTTAGGTCTGGCGTTTGCAGCCGGCGCCATGTTGTTTGTTATTAGTGATGAAATTATACCGGAAACCCATTCCAAAGGAAAATCGCGCCTGGCAACCTTTGGTGTCATGATCGGATTTGTGATCATGATGGCGCTGGACAATCTATTAGGATAATTTTCCTAAAGCTTTATTTTGAAAATGAAGGTTTATGAACTCGTAAAAAGTTAAAATTCGACGGCAAAGTAAAAAGTTTCAAATTCAAGGCGCGCAAATTTCGAGGAATGAGGCGTACTTATCGTACGCCGCAGTGACGAGGAATGCAGCGCAACGCAGAAGTTGGACTTTTTACGAAGCCGTCAAGGTTAATCTTCTGTGATAATCAGTATCCTTTTAAGATCTTCGGGTTGGAATTCTTCGATGATTTTACCTTTTTCTATATATGACGCGATATGATGATATGCGTTTTCATAGACCGTCATCACGGATTCTAATTTTTGACAAATCGTGTCTTCTACACCGAATATCTCCTTGGCGTTACTCAATAGTCTTTCACCTTCTTCTAAATGCTTGGCGATTTCATTGAGCATCTTTTTTCGTTTTTCGTGCTTTTCCCGTTCCTTGGCGATAATCGGCAAGAGTCTTTGAACAGAAAATTCCACCAGCGCATCCCGAGGGGCGTTAAAATTTTTCGATACATTTTCTAAAGATAAGAGAGATCTTCTGCTGATGACAAATGTTTTTTGGATGCGATCTTTTTTGGTTAATTTTATATTCTGAATTTCACGGGCGATGGATTTTAAGGATCGGGCATCTTCAACCAAATGATCAAAAAGGGATTTCTGTTTGATCCCTAAATGGGCAGCAACAATGCTGATGGCCTCTATGCATCCTTCGGATAGCTTGAATGTCGCACGAACAGATTGCCGTCCCCTTAAGTCTGAGGTGAATGTTTTGGGTAGTGAAATTTCTTTTGTCTGTTCATTTTCATCATTCTGATTCATTTTTTTCTCCCAGTTAATGAGTTTAGCGTATCATTACTTTATTCTAATTGTTTTAAAAAATAATGCAATATTTTTCTGGGTTATTATCTTGACATTAAAAAATTAGTTTTTATTGTATTTTTAAAATTTAGAATGTATTGAATCTGTAATATTTTAGACAGTTTACACTCTCTGAAGTGATTGATCAAAGCAAAATTGGCGCCCAGCTAAAAGACGGTGTTTTGTGATTAACCCTGCCAACGGTTGAAAAAACGACACCCAGGAAAATAGCGGTAAAAGCCAGGTAAACAGACAGAAGAATCAATTACCGTATAACTCCTGGGAAACCGATAACATTAAAACACTTAGAGGCTCCGACTCTGGCGAAGCCTCTAAGTTTCTTCCATTTATCCTGCCTGCTTAACTCATCTAAAAACAGAAAAAACATTACTCTAATGAAAAATGAAAAAAGATAATGAAATATATTTGACATGGTTAAATTGATGTTTATTATTTTTGCTAATAAAAATAAATTCACACAAAGGAGGTAGCGTTATGGAACTTATTAGATGGAATCCAATGAGAGATATGTTCAGCCTTAGACATCAGATGAATCATCTTTTTGATGACGTTTTTAAACCGGTTGTCCGGGGTGATAGCAGGTTTTCCATGTGGAACTGGAATCCGACGGTCGATATTTACGACAATGACGAAAACATTGTTATAAAAGCAGAACTGCCCGGAATCGACAAGAAAGACATCGTCATCGATGTAAAAGACGGGGTTCTTACCCTGAAAGGTGAACGATCCTTCGATAATGAGGTTAAAAAGGAGAAGTATTATTGCAGGGAAAGAATGTTTGGAAAATTTGAAAGAGTCTTCAGGCTTCCTGCTGATGTCGATCCTGAAAAAATAAGTGCC
>JAOUGB010000587.1 GCA_029857875.1 Desulfobacteraceae bacterium
CGATGTCAATTTTGTTGGCGAATAAAGCTTTTATGTATTCAAACTCGGAGGGATGGGAGAATGCCAGAATTTTTGCCAGCAGCGGAGTGTTATCGCCGAATACAATAGCCATATGGCATTCATCATGCAGAGCATTCCGGTATTGCGGCCCTAAAATCAGTTTTTGTCTTTTTCTGGCAGCCTGTTTCCATGATTTATAGGCACACCATCCATTTTCGATATAAGCTCCCATTTTTTATCCTCAAATAATAATAGCAACCTAAAGCCTTTCTATATATATCGGCATTGTATGGGAATTCTTTAACCTCAATTGAGCGCAAACAAAATGCTGAGAAATATAAAAAAAATAAAAATAATTGAGGTTGAACCTTAAATAAGCGTAAACAATATTGGCTGTAAATTTAATGGGTTGAATGAAAAACACAGGGCAATTCCCTGCCCTATTTTTATTGACAAATCCCTACTTTTTGGAAATAATTGGGATATTCTAATTAAACTGATGCTCGCAAAGCATATATTCCTCTGATTCCCCTATTCCGGATCTTATGCGAAAATACGTCTCTATTTTCAAAGATTCCTGACTTCTCTTTCCAAATCAAAGGAGGTGTAAAATGGCTAACACTAATCGGCGCCATTTTCCTCGACAAAACGAGGAAGCCACCATTCAGGTTTTAATGACTCCGGACGATTTTACAGACCCTAAAGATAGGCGCGATTTCATTCCGGTTAAAATGTATAATCAAAGCGAAGACGGCCTCTACATTGAAATTGATCATGCCCTGCAACCCGGATCGAATGTCAGCATCAAGATGGTCGCACCGGAGAGAGACCATCCCGAAGATGCCTATTTCATGCACGACGGACGGGTTATGTGGTGCAAAAAAGTCGATGATAAAACCTCACGTTTTGGGGTTGGTGTAAAAATACTCTGCAAGGTCGTGCGGGCCGAGGTTCTGACTTCGCGGCTTGATAGGCCAGTATGAGATTTTACTGATAGGCAAATTAGTTGCTCGAGAAAACCCTTACCACTGGAAATGTTACCGAAGCCTTCTCACGAGCGCCTAAAGTTTGAAGTGATCTAAAGTGCCTAAAGTTGAGGTAGCGCTAACGCGCTGTCATTAAAATATAATTGTTAAAAAATTCCTTAACTTTAGCTCATTTTAGCTCACTTTAGGCACCTGTAACTTTTTCTGTTTTGACATTAAAGTCAGCATATCAGTAAAAAATGTCGAGTAGGATTTGAACTCCTTAGTAAGTGGTGGTTATAAAAAATGAAAGCGTTTATTCACAATATTCCCAAGGCGGAATTACATATTCACATCGAAGGTTCCCTCGAACCGGAACTGATGTTTGAATTGGCAGCCAAAAACAACATTCGCCTTCCCTTTGAATCGGTTGCCGACCTCCGCCGGGCTTATAATTTTACGGACCTCCAGTCCTTTCTGGATATCTACTATCAAGGGGCACAAGTGCTGCTTACCGAAGATGATTTTTATCAGATGACCCGGGCCTATCTTCAAAAAGCAGCCGAGCAGAATGTTCGCCATACGGAAATATTTTTTGATCCTCAGACTCACACTGCACGCGGAATTAAATTTGAAACGGTCCTGCAAGGAATTCACAGAGCCTTGTTGGATGCCGGGCAACAGCTTGGCCTGTCATCAAATTTAATCATGTGTTTTTTGCGGCATCTGAGTGCTGAAGAAGGCATGAAAACTCTTGAGCAGGCCCTGCCGTTTAAAGATTGCATTGCTGGGGTGGGACTGGATTCCACTGAATTGGGGCATCCGCCGGAAAAGTTTAAGCACGTATTTGATTTGGCGCGCCAAAATGGTTTTAAAACCGTGGCCCATGCCGGCGAGGAAGGACCCCCGGAGTATATCTGGCAGGCCTTGAAGTCGTTAAAAGCCGAACGGATAGACCACGGGGTTCGCTGTGTTGAAGATGCCCGCCTGGTGGAATATCTGGTGAAAGAGCAAGTCCCTTTAACCGTTTGTCCGTTGTCTAACGTCAAACTTCGGATTTTTGACAACCTGCGTCAGCATAATTTCAAGCAAATGCTGAACTTGGGCCTGTGTGTAACAATAAACTCTGATGATCCGGCTTATTTTGGCGGCTATATCGAAGACAATTTTCGAGCGCTGCACGAAGTGCATGGCTTGGATTTTCAAGATATTTATAAGATCGCCCGCAACGCCTTTAAGGCTTCATTTCTTACTTTGGCAGAAAAGCAAAAACATCTGGACGAACTGGATGAGTTTGTGTCTGATTTTGCGCGAAGACAAATGCAAGATAGCCCGCACTCCGCATGAAGCATTACCTCAATTGTTCCAGAATTTTTACCACATCTTCTTCGGCGACATCCGACCAGTGTTGGTAGGCGCTGGCCACGGCATAACTGACGCCGCCGCGGATATTGGCACAATACAGCGCTTCAACCTCACGCGCGATCATTTCCGCCGATCGGCGATGACCGGTAGGTACGGCGACAACAATCC
>JAOUGB010000588.1 GCA_029857875.1 Desulfobacteraceae bacterium
AATTATCTCTGTTAGTTCCAATACAGCTTTAAGTAGTTCCTCTTTGGTTAAAGAAGACAGAGGTTTCCCATAATATCCAACATTGTCAGGATGAAAATCGCTCATATTTATCATAGATCCTTTAAAATATGGTATCTCTAACTTAAGATGTTTAGGTCATATATGGATTAAATTAATGATTCAATATAGTTTTATTAAATTACAACAGAACGATTTGCAATAAAAACTTCCTGTCAGAACGATTTACAGGGGTTGTGCTCTTTTATAATTTGGCATAACTCTTTAACCTAATGAAAAATTTTGTCCTTATCTGTTAATTTCAAACCTAACGCTAAAAGGATTTTTCGTTTTGTTTTCATTCTGCATGACTTACCTTGTTCTATTCGTGAGATGGTGTGAGGTGAAATATCGGCATTTCTGGCAAGTTCAGTCTTGCTGATCAACAAAGACTCTCGAATTTCTTTTAAGGAATTTTTGTTCAATTTTCTTACGCCCAAATAGGTCTGAACTGTCACTGTAATAAACAAACCATATAAACAGTAAAATCAACCATGCACCAAGCGCTCCAAATGACTACTATTGTTGAAAAGACCAATAATAAGCTAACTATTACTTTCATGATGACCGCCTTTTTACTTGCAAATGCAAAAACCATGCAAATTTAGTTGGTTGCGATATGCTATATTTAAGTTTAAATAATATTAGACGGTTACATCAACCGAAAGGTCTGATTGGCAGTGCTGATTTATACCAAAGTGTCTGATATTTTGTCGTATACGCCAAAATATTGATAGAAATTATTTTATAATATCAATCCCACGGGATAGGCGTTGCAGGCCGAAAAGGTATGACTCTGATTCCCTGCCCGTGGATAAACTCAGGGAGAAAGTGAGGGGCTTATGGAAAAATTAGAAAATATTATAATGCTTGGAGAGGATTTTTTGAAAGCCTTACAACTATTAGATGCAAAATCATTAAACGAAAAAGAGTTATTGGAATTGGATGATCTTAAAGACAGAATGAACAGCCATTTTGATTTCTTTCTTGCATCTTCGGTTCACTCTAAAGAAGAAATAAAGGATTGGTTTGGAAACAATGACAGTAAATAGTCGTAAATCTGTTTGTGACTATCTCAGATACAAAGTTTTTAAAA
Source organism: Desulfobacteraceae bacterium (assembly GCA_029857875.1). Lineage (GTDB taxonomy): Bacteria > Desulfobacterota > Desulfobacteria > Desulfobacterales > UBA11574 > UBA11574. The sequence goes on from JAOUGB010000588.1 coordinate 1,154, forward strand.
CTTATTTATGTAAAAATCCATTTTGTCTATTGACAACACTTTCAACAAAGGTTGTTTTGGTTATAAAGATAACCATAAAGGAGTTGTCATGAATTTACACATTAAAGACTTTCCAGAAGACTTACACAGAGAGGTAAAAATTCAGGCAGCGGTTGAAGGTATTTCAATAAAGGAATTAGTTATTCGGGCAGTTAGGGATTACCTGAAGAAACAGAAAAAACGATGAGGGAATGTACGATAGGCCATGAGAAAACATAGATTCTATTATCATGTCACAGATGTGAAAAACATCGACCTAATTAAAAGGGACGGACTAAAGGCAAATGAAGAAGGGCTTATCTTCGTTTTTACTGACATGATTGTATCAAGTGTAATAGCAAAAGATCAATACAGGTTAGTGGATCGGTATGCCGCTTTCAAGATTAACTCAAAGGGTATTACAGGCAGGGTTATTAAGGACCGGGTTGCCCAGTTTTCAGCACCTTATCAACGGGTAATCATTCAGGAAAAGATTTCAAAAAGATACATTGACTTTCTCGGGACATTCAAAATCGATCCGTATGAGCCAACAGAATGGGATCTTTTACTGCTGAAACGTCTTAAAGGCTTAGCCTCAAAAGATGCCGGAAAGGTTTTTGAAGAACGGCGTCAATTCATCAAAAAAATAATAGGAAGTTAGGACACAGCAGCATAAAAATACCCTATGATGTATATGCTCATTGGATGCCCGGACAGTTTAAATCGGAAGTGGATGAGCTTGACACCCTGCATGTTAGTTGCACCCCATATGCACCCGCAAACGACTCCACAACAATATTCATAAAGATTTCAGGAGTCTTTCGTGAATGTTGTCAAAGCCTCCGTTGGACATAACAAGGACGAGATCCCCGGATCTTGCTTCTTTGATGAGAAAATCAATAATCTCATCCGTATCCGGAAAAAAGTGCGCATCCTTGCCTTGACGTATGAGATCATTCACAAGTTGCTGAGAAGAAAAACGTTCTTCAGGCGGGATTTTATCCAATAGTGAGGGCTGGCGAATGCAGACAATATCTGCACCATCGAATGAAAGGGGATAGATGTTTTGAAATATATTGCGCATGCTGGAATTGGTTCGAGGCTCGAACACGGCTATGAGGCGTCCATTTGGATAAAACGCCTTGACCGCCCGAAGCGTCTCACGCACCGCCGTAGGATGATGAGCAAAATCATCCATGACCGTTACGCCGGATTTTTCACCGCGTACTTCCTGGCGCCGCTTGACACCCTCAAACGATTCAAACGCCCTTGCAATGGCTTCCACCGGTATCGTTAGTGTGTCTGCAACGGCAATGGCGGA
>JAOUGB010000589.1 GCA_029857875.1 Desulfobacteraceae bacterium
TTGCATGTAGCAACCTTCAGATTAGAGCTAATGAATATTGAATCAAAAATATCTGTAACCATTTAGGCCCTTGAAACAAATCGATGTTAAAGAGCTTCAGATAGGGTTAAATTTTTTCTGGAAGCTGTTTGAGTGGATTAGGGATCGTTATGAAAAAACCCTCATCGATTCGAGGTTATCCGAACATATTGTCTTAATCCACTCCCATTTATCAAAAGATCAGAACGGTTTTTTCATTACGAGCCGTTATCCACGAGTTCTTTCAGAAAAAATTTAACCCTATCTGAAGCGATCAATTTCTAAGAAGCTAAACTCATACGAATATTTCTATTTTCATTATTCCCCATGACCCGTTCATGAAATAAGCTTTTTAATTCCTTCGATGATACGGGATTCGTCAGCATCCTCCTTCATGACATCGAGCCGGAGCAACTTCGGCTTTTCATCCAAAAGCTCCGACTTTTTCAGGTATCTTTCCACCTCGGTAGAGTTGACGGCATTGCTTGATTGTTCGGCAATCGTGATTCCGATTCGATTGGCATAGGTCAGCATTTTGTTAAGCTCAGGGATCAATTCTTTGCCGTCGGTGTCCCAATCGTCACCATCGGTACCATGAAATATGTAGATATTATAGTCGGCCGCCAGATTCTCTTTTTCCACGATGTGGTTCACCAGACGAAATGCGGATGCCACCCGGGTTCCGCCGGCGACTTTGGAATTGTAATAGGTGTAAAAATCATCGACTTCTTTGGCTTCGGTGTCATGGAGAATAAAGCGGGATTCGACCTGCATGTCATACTGGTATAAAAGCCAGCTGTAAATCAAGACATGTTGTGACACGATCAGTCGGGTCGGATTGCCATGCATGGAGCCTGAGTAATCTCGCAGAAAAAAGACCACCGCCTGTGAGTCGTAATCCTTTTCACGAGAGAGAATTCGATAGATCCTGTCGCTTGGCGAAATCAGAAAACCGGTTGGATCAATACAACCGACATCGGGCAGGTTACCCAAGATGATGTTGGTTTCTATGATTTTTCGCAAGGTTGCTTTCTTATCGATAATCTGTCCGAATCTCTGATTTTTGTCGGTCAGGTCATAGGTATATCGGGTAAGTGAACGTTTTTTGCCCTTGTCTTTTAGGTTGGGGAGTTCAAAATGCTCGGTAAGAATTTTACCCAAGTCATAAGCGCTCGACTCCATTTCATGCTGTCCGCCGTCTCCTTCACCGGACCCTGCGCCTCCCTGGGTTTCCGGATCATGAACCGGCTGCTCATGAATGACCTCTCCTTCTTCCCCTTCACCGGATCCACCGGATGGCCCATCTTCCGAAGCTTTAAGTCTTTTGTCATGAAGAAATTTTTCTTCGACGGTGGTGGGAACCACAACGATTTTGTCTTTGTCGCCCTTTCCCGGCTTTACCAGCCGACCCACCTGAATTTTTCGAGGAAAGCCGTCTTTTTCTCTTTGCTTGTCCCGGTCCAGCAGTTCATCTATGGATCGCAAACGATTGATATAAGTGCTTTGCGGCGGACTCATATTCTGCAATTCACAAAGATCATTGTAAGCATAGACATTGCAAAGAGAATCGGACACCGTGTCTTCGGCATCGGTCTGTATCCGGGAAATCTCATGGTGCTGGTCGCCTTGAAGTTCGGAAAGGATTTTTTCTTCCGGTCCGGGAGTTAGGCCTTTTTTTTTCAATTTTTGGTAATATGCCAGCATTTCATCATTCATGCTTTTTTAATTTTCATCTTCTTGGGTACAAAAATATTCGATGGTCTTTTGTGCACATGTCTTACAGTAATTGAGCTTCTCAAGCATGGTTAGGATCATACGGTCATAGAGTTTCTGATTTTCTTCATTGGTGCGATTGGCCAGTGCGCCGATCAGACTGCCTGCACCCGCAATATCGGATTTTAGCCGAACATCAGTGACCGCCTTTACCAGTTCCAGATTATCCATGAAATCATAATTGGGATCCACGGCGATCTTCTGGCCGTAGATCTTTCGAATGGAAGTTCTAAACGTTTCGCGCTGTTCTTCCGTTTTAAGCCCCAGCCTTTCTTCAATACTTTTGATATAACGCTCGTCGATTCTCATGGCCTGAAGCTCTCCGGTCTGAGGGTCCTTGTATTTCCACATTTTGTCGGGACCTAAGTTTTCAGCATCAATACCGATGATCATATTCACATAGTTCATCACATCTTTTCGAATGGCAAAGGGCTCGTCCATATAGGCGTTGAACATCTCCGTCATCACGCGTTCGCGATACATCCCTTTTGCGGTTTTGAGATCATCCAAAAACTTTGCCCGGTCATTGGCATCTGATACATAATCAAGGACAATCTTTTCCAATGCCTTATAAATGTCATATGCAAACATGCATTTGCCTTCATTGGTTTCAGAGCTTTCAATCATCAGTTGAATGGCTCTGCCCAGATTCCTCTGGCCCAGGCCCTTTTGACCAAACCGTTTCGTAATATCCG
>JAOUGB010000590.1 GCA_029857875.1 Desulfobacteraceae bacterium
ATAACATTTAAGGAGTTCTGAATTAAGGTCTGAAAGCAAAGACCATATATCCGGCAAACTGTTCAAAGAATGTTTTAAGGCAACAAGATCCCGGGCATTTGATTGGCCCATGGCAATTTTACTTCCGAGACGTTCAAGATCATACACCGATTTTAATTTTTCTCGGATATTCCGGCGAATCGGTACCTTGGCCTTTACCTCTCCAACGGCGTGCTGCCTGGATTCTATCTCGGGGACATCCATCAGCGGAGACCTGATCCATCTTTTCAACAACCTGCCCCCCATGGACGTAACCGTACGATCCATAATACCAAGCAATGTTCCTTGCCTGGATCCTGTGAGTATATTTTTATTTATCTCAAGATTTCGGAAACTTATATCATCAACAATAAGGTAGTTACTAAGGGAATAGAATTCAATGCCTATCAAATGCTCAATTTTTTGTTTTTGAGTTTCTCTAATATAAAATACAAGGGCACCGGCCGCACGGACACCCGCCTTTAAATGTTCGCAACCAAAACCTTCAAGGGAAAGGGTTTTGAATTGATCAACAAGTCTTTCACGTCCCCTGCCGAATTTAAATGCGGTGTCAGATACAAAGGTTATGGATCGGTCTGCCATGGCATTTAAAATCGGTGAAAAGAACCGGTCGCTTTTGGACGATTCCGGCAAGAGAACTTCACTGGGCGATATTCGAAGTGCCTCGTCAACAATTGAATTCATATCATGGGACTCCGTGACCCGGAAAACTCCGGTTGAAATATCCAAATAGCTGAGTCCGGCAGTATCATCGTTGCGGGCCAGAGCAAGAACATAATTGTCTGACTTTTCATCCAGCAATTCATTGTCAAGGATCATACCCGGTGTGATAACACGTACAACTTCCCTTTTTACCAAACCTTTAGCCAGGGCAGGATCTTCAACCTGATCACATATTGCAACTTTGTAACCCTGATCTATAAGACGGGCGATATACCCCTGGGCAGCCTTGTACGGCACACCGCACATGGGAATCGGAAATTCATCTTTCTTGTTCCTGGAAGTTAAGGTGATTTCAAGGGCCTTGGATGCAACTTCGGCATCCTCAAAAAACATTTCATAAAAATCTCCCATCCTGTAAAAGAGTATCGTATCCGCATACTTTTCCTTGATGGACAGATACTGTTTCATCATGGGAGTTTTCTTCAAAAGTGTCATATGGCTCAAACAAATAAAATAGAATCACGAAAACACGAAAAAAAGAAAGCACAACAACCATCACCTTTTCCGTGTTTTCGAATTTTCGTACTTTCGTGATAAAAGCTTTTTTTGTTTCCCCGCTTTAGCTTCAATGAAGACGGGATCTCCGTTATACTATGACCTATTCGTGCACCTTATTTTTAAAAAGGATTAATGAAAGATTAGGTTTCGCCGGTTATATTTTGATCTTCGGACGCTGTTTTACTGTTAAAAGCGCTAGCCTTTAATGAATCGATCTCCTTTTTAAGTACTGAAATTTCTTCCAGTTGAGAAGTGGCTGCGGCGTTTAAATTTTTGATGGTCTTTTTCGATTTGAATCGTTCAGAAAGACTGATGAAATAAGCGATCAAAAACCCTGCGAGGAAAAAAACCAGAAAATAGATGGCATTGGGCAATTCCTGAATCTGAAAAGGTTCGGTAAAGAGAAGATTTATCTGAATGCCTTGTTTTGCCAGAAAATAATCTTTGTTTGAAAAAAAGATAATTGCGATAAAGCCGAGAAAAATTATCCAGAGAACGATCTTAACTTTTTTCATTTTTATCTCCTTTAATTTCAGATTGTTAATTCAATTTTATCAAAGTATGGCTTTAGGTTGTTGCAAGTGGCCTGCAAATGCTCAGGAATGACACGTACATCGGCAAACACGGTTAAAGCATTGGTATCACCGAACCACCTTGGAACAATATGGAAATGGAGGTGTTCTTCAACACCGGCGCCTGCCACTTTCCCGAGGTTAAGCCCGACGTTGAAGCCGTCTGGATTCATCACCTTTTTTAATATCCCCACAGACTTCTCAACGGTTTCAAGAAGATCTCCCATTTCGTTTTTACTCAACTGTTCCAACAAGGATAAATGGCGGGTTGGTGCAACCAACAGATGGCCGTTGATGTACGGATATTTATTCATAACGACCATTGTTACCTTTCCTTTATATAAGGTCAGGTTATCCTGATCTGAAAGCGCTCTGCAAAAGATACATCCCTCATCTTTTTCGCCCAGAATATATTCCATACGCCAGGGCGCCCACATGGTTTTCATATTGTATACTCCTCATCAAGTGTTTGGTGTTACCAGTCCATCTACCCTTTTCGAGCTCAAAACTCAACCCTTTTATAATCTAACGTCTTGGGTTTTATGCAACTTAATGAAATTATAGGTTATCTTTTTAGGCTTGAACGCTTGCATCGAATATGGAATTATGGAATAGTGGAATACTGGAAGGTTGATTTTTAAAAAGGATAATAT
>JAOUGB010000045.1 GCA_029857875.1 Desulfobacteraceae bacterium
GCTGGTCATGGACATCCGGACCTTTGCAAAGGATGAACTTTTTCTGCCGATTAAGAATCAATATCTCAGTTTCGTAGAATTGGAACGACCCTTTGCCGGCTGGAATATGTGGGCTACACCGGAGTTCTCTTTTGCGCCTAAAACCTGGTGCTATCCGATTATCGGTTGTGCGGTATACCGAGGCTATTTTTCAAAAAAAGATGCTTTCGATTATGGTCATCGACTGGAGGCGCAGGGATATGATGTATACATTGGAGGGGTTGCAGCATATTCAACATTGGGTTGGCTTAATGACCCTGTTTTCAGCACCTTCATTTATCGCAGCGATATTAAACTGGCGGCGCTGATCTTTCACGAACTGTCCCATCATCTTCTCTATGTAGGGGACGATACCACCTTTAATGAAAGTTTTGCAATCGCCGTTGAGCAGGAAAGTCTGCGGCGTTGGCTGGCAACAAGAGATAATCCGAAAGCCTCTGAAGATTACAAAATGGATTGCCGGCGCCGACAGCAGTTTATCGAACTGGTGACGAAATACCGTAAAGAGCTTGAAACGTTGTATGCCAAGGATTTACCCACACCGGAAAAACGACACGCCAAGGCAGCCGTATTTGAAAAGTTAAAGGATGAATACCGGTTTTTGAAACAGCATTGGGGCGGGTATTCAGGTTATGATTTGTGGATGTATCGAAAGATGAATAATGCAAAATTGATATCCGTATCCACCTATCATGATCTTGTACCGGCATTTTTAGAACTTCTGAAAACCTGCAATAACGACCTCAAAGTCTTTTACAAAAAATGCCAGAATCTATCCGAAAAACCCAAGGAAGAAAGACTTGCCTATCTTGAAAAATACCACCCAAAATGATCGTAAAAATAGATATCTCGCAACACTTTTGTCTTTTGAAAACATTACCGCTTCAGGTATGATTTAATTTTTGCTGAAAGAACTCATGAATAAGGGCTCGTAATGAAAGAACCTGCCCGGGCTATTCATAAAGGTTTCCGCTTCAACAGGGGTATTTCATCTATAAAGTTAAATCGCACTTGGTTCTTTCAAAACGATCCCTAATTCATTCAGACAGCTTCCAGTCAAAAATTAAATCATACCTGAAGCTCCTTTAAATCGATTTTTTTCAAAGGACCGAACTATTGAGACGACGCAATTAATGTAAATTGATTAGAAAAGCGCTTCTCCAAACAGAATTTTAACAAAGGCTTGCTTGTATGAAATCAGAGTTTTATCCTTCCTCATAACCACCACTATATAATCTGGTTTAAATAGATGATCCATTGGTAAAAACTTCAACTTTCTTTTTTTCAATTCCGGCAAGTCTTTTACCACCGTAGCAAAAGATATGCCGAGTCCCATCTCGACATACAGGGAAGTTAACTCGACATTAGAAGATTCCATAACGATGTGATAGTCAATACCCAGTTTTTGAAACCTCTCTTCCAAACTGTTGCGGTATTTTAAATTTACGGGGGGTAAAATAAGAGGATACTTTCCAATTTGTTTCAATGTGACCCTTTTCGCTTTGGCCAAGGGATGGTCGACAGGTGTTATAACAGCGGTTCTGACCTTCTTCCAACGAAGTGCCGTAAAATCTTTTGGAACAATTGATTCCAGCACAAGACCAAAATCGATATCTCCATTTTTGATAAGACCAAAAATATCCTGCTGTGACCGATCGAGGATGGTCAGTTCGACATTAGGAAATTGTTTAATATAATGCTTAAGCGCAAGCGGGAACAAGTGGAAGAGCGTTGTGAAAGGTGCGGCCACTCTCAAGCGACCTTTTTGGTATCCTTTTATCTCATTGAGTTCCTCAATAAGGGAGGAGTGTCTTTCCAGAATTGTCTCTGAAAATTTAAAAAACCTGTTGCCGGCAGAAGTCAGGCGCAACTTGCGTTTGCCGATCCTTTCAAAGAGCTGACACCCTAATTCTTCTTCAAGATTTTTAATCTGTTGACTGATTGCCGACTGGGTCCGGAATGTGGTGTTGGCAGCTTTTGTAAAGCTGCCCAACTTAGCTACATGGTAAAACCCTAATATCTGTTGCCATTCCATTTAAAATAAGCTTCACTAATTAGATTCATTAAAACAATTAATTTGACTAACATAGAATTAACAGAAATAGTAACGATGAACAATTAAAATTTTACGTAGTAAAGATCCGACCCCAGAGGGGCCGACTTTGATTTAACACCTGGAAGGAGCTGGTTTACTTAAAACCGAACAAGTTCAAAGTGCCTAAAGTGATCTAAATTGCCTAAAGTGATGGAGTCGCTTCGCTCCGATAATTTTATTTAATTGGCAGAATTCCTTAACTTTAGCTCACTTTAAACTTTAGCTCACTTCAAACTCTTCCAGCGATTCTTCAGGCAGAGCCAATTGATCTCTGATCTGGTCCACAAGGCCAGGGTTTCTATGCCAAACTAAAAAACTACCATAGGAGGTGAATCATGAAAAATTCTTTGCAACCCGGTTTAACCTATACATTTAAATTCAAGGTCCCGGAAAACAAAACCGTACCTCATCTTTATCCTGAATCTCCCGAGTTTCAAGCCATGCCGAAAGTTTTAGCTACCGGGTTTATGGTGGGCTTGTTTGAATGGACATGTATCCAGGCCATCAATCCTCATATAGACTGGCCCCGTGAGCAATCAGTCGGCATTGATGTAAAATTAAATCATATCGCTGCTACCCCCCCTGGCTTGACTGTGACAGTAAATGTTAAATTAGAAGAAGTGGAAGGCCGGAAACTTGTCTTTTCAATTGTCGCCGATGACGGCATCGATAAGATATCTGAAGGAACCCACGACAGGTTCATCATCGATGCTGCTAAATTCAATGCCAAGATGGCTGCCAAAATCAACCCGAAATGAATTATGCAACTTGAGCAATAGACTCAAACTTCATTTTTCTTAAGTAAAAATAAAGTAAAAAGACCCCATTACCACGTAGAATAATCCCGATCAGATGCATACCAATATTCCAATGCACGCAATTCCATATTCCCCATTTTTCGTCCTTATTCGGCGATCTTGTGGGTCAACACTGACCGTAGAACTTCGGCTTGAGCCTGATACCAGTCAGCACTCGCGTTATCGTTTACGCCCAGTTCATAGAGCTCGTAAGCTCGTCGTTCGATGGACTCCCAGTGACATGCGACCAAGTCTTCGCAGCATCCGTTGTATGCTTCCCAAGCAGGCACGGCCTCGGGACGCCCTTTAAGTATGAGACGAATCGCATCATTGGGTGAATACCCTTCAACCAGCGTAAGATAACCAAGCACAGTAAGCGGAGCGCGTCCGAGGCTTGCCGTGCAATGAACGTACACCCGGTGTCCTCGAGCACGCAAATTCGCGAGCTTAAAAATCGCTGTGGGCAAGCACCGACGCATGTCGGCCACGTCGAAGTCCCGAATCGGACACCGCTCCATCACCAGTCCGAGTTTTGCACCGGCTTGGCACATCGCTGCAAAATCAATGCCCCAATAAGCCAAACAGTCATCGTGCTGCAAGGACAGGACACCTGATACACCGGTTTTTGCGTGAATCCGCCTCAGATCGTCGGGTACCATTGGACAGGTACCAATGACAATATGTTCTGTGATTTGCCCCCAGTTCAGTGACCAAGTCCACATGGTAAAAAATCAAAATACAATTGAACTTATTTTTTGTAAAAGCGCAATCTCGTTGAAATCATCACGCTCTTTTCTGCCAGTTTCGTACTCGCCTCTTCAGATTCAGCCTGGGGATTCTGTTATTTTAATAATATGGCGATTGCCCTCGAGTCGTTAAAACAAAGCAATAAAATCAAAAAAGCCTATGTATTAGACATCGATTTACATTACGGGGACGGGAATGTCAATATTCTCGAAAGTAAGGATTATGTAACGGTCTGTAATATTGATGCATCCGATCGAATTGCTTATATCGACCGGGTCGCCGGAGAAATGGAACGTTGCGATGCGGATTTGATAGGCATATCTGCGGGATTTGACAAACATAAAAAAGATTGGGGCGGTCTGCTCGATACCCAAGACTATCAAACCATCGGCCGACTGGTGAAATCAGCTGCAGAGCGCAATGGCAGCGGTTGTTTTGCAATCCTGGAGGGTGGTTACAATCATAATGTTTTAGGAGAAAGTGTAATGGCACTGGTTGACGGTTTGACCGGCTAAACTGAAGTTTCACTTAAAGCTGTCGCAGGCTAATGAAACTGGCTTCTGCGGCTCCCGGAATGCACCCTACATATCAACATATTTATCATTTGCATTTACAGTTTGTAAAAAATCCTGACAGTTGGGCCGCCTTTTCTTCCCTGCAAATTTACGCCAAGATTTATTAATTTTTTCGATATTAAATGGTTAGCTGGTCCTTAAAAGAGCATTCTTGTTTGGCACAATCTTTGCTCTCTTTCGAAGTGGTGGGGTATAGGCTTTTCACCATCCTTTTATAAAAACGTTTACTAGGAGCCTGCCTTTTTGAGGCATTGGTCATGGTAAACAATGAGGCGAGGAAAGAGTCTCATCATCAAACCATTTTCAATAAAAGAAAGAGAGGCAATTATGGGACAGGGATTTTTCATCAATGAAAAAGTCTTGTGTGAGGAATGCTTTCTGAAAGCGGAAGATTGGGAAGTCTTTGAAGGTAGGGAGGCTCCTCAAAGGAAAGAGTTGGAAGCGAATGAATGTCAGCAATGTGGCATACCGTTACCAGATATCGCCCAACCCTACGAATAGCTTATCGGTAATTGAAGCCGCCTTTTGGCGTTCATAATGATGAAAGGCAAGGCAGCAGAGGTACGCCGTCGATTAATCTGACGAATAATTTGTGACATAATGAACTTGACCGTTCAAGATATACTCTTTCGATGCTCACCGATCTTACTCTAACTGCGCATTGGGGTCGGGACGGTGTTCGGTAGGTTCACAAGTTGAGCAAAACGATCCCGGACTTTGAGCGGGGCAAGCTAAAAATTTTAACCGTCCCGGTACGATCTGCCGGTCAGTCCCGGCACCTTCACGGGGACCTATGGGACAGGCAGGCACACATTGAGTATTTCGAGGATTTATCCGCCTTAAGCGGATTAAAATTTGAGCCCCGCCCGCTGGCGGGATGTACTGCCTGACACCGGAATTGGACAAAAGGGAGCGTTTTTCAACGGTCTCAAGGGGTGATGCTGTTTTGTTTTAGGGTTCAATGATTATGGGGGTGCCGACGTCTACAGATGTCCAGATCTCATCCATCTCGGTATTTGTTACCGCAATACATCCATCCGTCCAGTTAACGTACCGATGGATACGCTCGAAATTTTTAGCGCCGTTTTTTTGACCATGAATCATGATATCCCCGCCCGGAGCAATGTCCATTTCTTTGGCTCTTTTTATGTCCTGATCGTTTGGATAGGATATGTGTATGGATTTGTAGAAATCGCTATCGGAATTTTTATAATCCAGTGTGTATTTTCCTTCAGGCGTCCGTTCATCCCCCTCTTTTCTTTTGGGTCCTTTTGAATTTCCGCCAAATGCGACCCGATATATCTTGAACGGCTTTTTGTTTTTCATAAGGTACAACCGCTTCTCATGCTTTTTCACCAAAACACAATCTGCCTTGGGAAGTTCTCCGGCAATGACCAGACAGGGTAGAAGTATTATTAGTATAATGATCTTTTTTATCATTGGGCAGTCATCACGCAGTATTTATCGACATTCAATTGAATAAAACCTTACCAACCGACATTTGATAAGGTTTTATTCGAACACAATAGTGCGAAACTTGAGTTATAATTTCTTTCCGATTTCAAATGCCTTTCCGATAAATTCACCGATACCGTGATATTTTTGGGCTTCAGGACTGAAGACAATGGGGCGAATTTTTTCGATATCCGGCTTGCCCTCATCCGTCAACATCCCATCTTCAATCTTAACATCCATAATCTCGCCAATAAAATGGGTGTGCAAGCCGATTTCATAATGATGAATCACCTTACATTCCAAGACCATGGGAAACTCTTTTACATACGGTGCGTCGACATAATCTGATTTGACGGGTGTAAGACCGGATTTCTTGAATTTATCCACGTTTTTTCCGGATGTCATGCCAAAATAATCGGTTTCCTTCACATATTTTTCAGACGGCACATTGAGGGTATACGCCTGTCTCTGCATTATATTCCCATAGGTGTAGGTAGCCTTTCGAAGAGAAATGGTCACGCAGGGGGGCTGGGAGCAGCAAATACCACCCCAGGCAATGGTCATAATGTTGGGGTTTCCCGCCGTGTCATAGGAACCCACACACCATACCGGTGTGGGAAAAATTAGCGTTTTTGCACCAAATGATTTTTTCATGGCGTTACTCCTTTGATTTTGTTTTATTTTGGGAGGTTTTGAAACAGCTTCAAATAAATCCCGGTCGATATAAAGCAACTGGTTGTGTGACGAACACGGGAAGTGTTCTAAACAGGTTGTTGCCCAAGCGGAAATCTCTTTGAGCGCTCATTGAAACGTTTTTTATTCATAAATCTTGGCGAAGTGAAAGAAATGCGATTCCAAATGTTTGATCCCTTAGGGCGAGTTCTGGAATCGCCTGGAACGATCCTTGGATTTATCAAAAAACGTTTTAGAGCCAGCGAAAAGTGATTTGGACAACAGCCTGCGAAGGGCTGACTCTACATATCATGTAAATAGCATAAAGGGCAAGTCCAAGAGGAGCCAAAAGGACGCATCTCCTATCAATTTTTTGGCTTTTGTTTCGGCGGGAGTTACGGGTGAACGGCATTTTTTTCGCGATTAGGCAACCGGCCGCCCTACCTTGATTGCCGGGTCCCTTTTTGCAACATAACCGCACATACCTTGTATTCCGGTGTTTTGGCGACCGGATCATGGGCAGGATTGGTAAGAAGGTTTGCACAGTTTTCGGCAAAATGAAACGGCATAAAGACGACACCGGGGGGCACCCGCCTGGTTACCAACGCTTTTGCAGCTACACGGCCCCGCCTTGAGCGTATCGTCACGGTATCGCCTTCCCGTATGGATATTTTTGAGGCGTCGTCAGGATGAATTTCAACGATCACCTCAGGCATTTCAGTATTTAGGGCCGGGGAATTCCTTGTCATGGTCCCTGAATGGTAATGCACGTGCAGGCGCCCTGTGGTCAGCCACAAGGGGTAGTCCGGATCGACGGTTTCCGCGGGCGGCTTGTAGGAAACGGCGTGAAACCGGCCTTTTCCCCGCGCAAAGGCGTTTTTGTAGAGAAATTTAGTTCCCGGGTGATCAATATCCGAACACGGCCACTGGAGACCCCCGTTTACAAGGCGGGCGTATGTGACACCGCCATAGGCGGGCGTAAGGGCTGCTATCTCATTCATGATCTTTTCGGGTGACTCGTAATTCATGAAAAATCCCATGCGCTCGGAAAGTCTCTGAATGATAATCCAGTCCGCAAGCGCTTCTCCCTCCGGTTCGACAGCCTGCCGAATCCGTTGAACGCGTCTTTCGGTGTTTGTAAACGTGCCGTCCTTTTCAGCAAATGACACCGCCGGCAGCACAACATGCGCCAGTTCGGCTGTCGGCGTAAAGAAGATATCCTGGACGACCAGAAGTTCCGCCGCCTTTAGTGCCTGTTTTACGCTGGAAACATCCGGTTCACTTACCATGGGGTTTTCTCCGGCGATATACAGCGCCTTGACCGAGCCGCCGGCCAGCCCGGCCAGCATGTCAGGGAGGGCAAGACCCGCGGCATCGGGCAGGGGCGAATTCCAGGCTTTTTCGAACTTTTTGCGGTTCTCTGCTTTAATTGTCGGTTGGTAGCCGGGATACATGTCCGGAAGTGCGCCCATATCGCAGGCTCCCTGGACGTTATTCTGCCCGCGAAGCGGGTTGACTCCTGAGAATTCCTTTCCCACATGGCCGCAAAGCATGGCCAGATTGGCCAGGGATTTGACGTTATCTACCCCGGTGATATGCTGTGTGATTCCCATGCAGTAAACTATGGAACCTGTTTTCGCGGTGGCATACAATTCTGCGGCCCTCACGATGTCCTCTGTGAAAGCCCCGGTTATGTCACAAACCCTTTCAGGCGGATAATCCTCTATGGCCTTTTTAAGATCCTGGAAGTTTTCGGTTCGCTCCTGTATGAACGCCTGATCGTGCCAGCCGCGCTCTAGAATGACATGCATGAGGCCGTTGATCAGAGCGACGTCAGTTCCCAGCCTGTGCCGAATATGCACGTCAGCATCAAGGGCCAGCTGGATATTTCGAGGATCTGCCACCACCAGGTTTGCGCCTTTGCTTACAGCCCTCTGAATGCGGGTGGCAACCAGCGGGTGGGTGGCGGTGGTATTTGAACCAATGACGAGAATACAACCCGAATATTCAAGTTCTGCAATGGAGTTGGTCATGGCACTGCCGCCAAAAGCAGCGGCAAGACCTGCCGCCGTGGGCGCGTGTCAGAGGCGTGCGCAGTGATCAATATTATTGGTCCCCACGCACGCCCTGGCAAATTTCTGCAACAGGTAATTTTCTTCATTGGTCATTTTGGCCGAAGCCATGAAACCGATACTGTCGCTGCCGTCTGACGACTTGATTTTTTGCAGCCTTGCGGCGACAAAATCCAGCGCTTCGTCCCAGGAGACCTGGCACAAGGCGCCCTTCTTTCTCAGCATGGGATGGGTGAGCCGGTTGGCGCTGTGGATGAATTCATGGACATTCCAACCCTTGATGCACAGCTTGCCGTCATTTTGTTGGCTGCCGCCGGCGGGGATCACGCCGACAACACGGCCGTTTAGGACTTCCAGATAGATGCTGCAGCCACAACCGCAGTAAGGGCAAGTTGTTAAAACGGTTTTGTAATCCATTGCGTAAACCCGAATACTTTAAGTAAAGAATCCTGGCCCAAAGGACCAAGCTTTGGTTTACCCCTAAAAGGGGCTGTTTTCCTGAAAGCCAGACAAGTTAAAAGTGCCTAAAGTGATCTAAAGTGCCTAAAGTTATGGAGTCGCTTCGCTCCGCTGATCTTATAAAATTGACAGAATTCCTTAACTTTAGCTCACTTTAAACTTTAGTTCACTTCAAACTCTTGCAGCAATTCTTTAGCCAGAGCCAGAGAACTCTGACCTGGCCCAGAGGACCAAGTTTTATATGACGAAATAAAACAAAAAAGTCAAAGCGATTGAACCGACGCAGACAGCCGTTGTTTAAGGAATTCCCTTTCGGCTTGATCGTCGGAAATAAATTCCAGCAGGGCTTTTGATGAAATTTCCGGGAAGCGGAGTGCGATGATGGGACAAACCCCCAATATCATCGTCATGGCAACCCTATCTGTCCAAAGACGCGGGTTTTTCTCTATACGGCCGGATAGGATTGGCGGCAACCCTCCACCAAATTTCAGAAAATCCTCCGCCGGCACATCTCCTCGTATAAACGCTGAGATTTCATCAACGCCGGGACTTAAAATTTGCCGGTCCTTCCCTATTCCGGCAAGGCCTCTTGCCGTTTGAACAAGTTCTTCAATCTTCATTTCCGGATCTAATTTCAATGCCGCGGCGACGGGATCAAGGCCTAAGCGCTGACATTCCCCAAGCAGCACAAGGCATTGTCTGCCGCACGTTTTGGCCAGCGCAGTCAGACCCGAATGATCGATAACCATGACCGGCTCAGACCCTTTTCCCCCGGACCGATTCAGGCCTGGTGTGACCCCGTATCCCATGCAGGGAAAAGGACAGTTGTAACATGCGAAAACGCTTTTGATCGAATTAGCGATATACGACTTGACTGCTTCAGGCAGCCCGATGCTGCCAAGCACAGACAGGCATCCGCCGCCTTTTGTTTTACGGCCGGCATTCAGCGTATTGAGCATTTTTCCTCTCAGGGAGAGGTTATTGGCCCCAAACGGCAGACCGCCACCGCCTGCGAACATTATCGCCTTCAATTTCCTGGCAGCCATCCAGGCGGCCATACCGCCCTTATCGAGGCTTCCCCCCGTTCCAAGAGAAACCATCGCATTGGGGGATCCCGTGTCTGCAGCCGGGCCGGTCAGAATAGTGAAGTAACGACGTGCCGGATGTTGCAGCTTGATCATTTCCGAGACTTCAGGAACACTTCTATTTATAAGGTCTTCGGCGGGAAGAAATTGAATGGTGTTGATTGCGATGACAAGTTTCTGAGGAGCGGTGGCTGACCCTTTTATCACCAAAAAATCAAGGCCTGAAAATTTTAATCCCGGTCCCGCTCTTAACATCAGCGGGGTGTGACAAAGCCCGTCGTCTGAAAAGCGTCTGAACGTTG
>JAOUGB010000591.1 GCA_029857875.1 Desulfobacteraceae bacterium
CAGCCTCTGTTCCGCCACAGGCAATTGCGTCTTCCTTTCCCATTTGAATTCTCTGGAAAGCCTCACCGATTGCGTGAGCTCCGGAAGCACATGCCGTTGCAAGGCAGGCATTGGCACCTCTGGCCTTAAAGGAAATACTGACATTGCCTGCGGCCAGGTTGGGTATCAAACGTGGGATAAGAAACGGTGATACTTTTTTGCCCTTTAGAAAACGACTGTATTCATTTTCCCAGGTCTTGGGCCCTCCCAAACCCGAGCCGATAATAACACCGACCCGATAAGGGTCGATCTCTCCATCATCTAAATTCACATTGGCATCGGCAATTGCTTCCAATGTTGCGGCATAGGAATATTGAATAAACGGATCCATGTATTTAATCTGTTTTAAATCTTCTTTTGTAAATCCGTGTTTTCTTTGTTTAACGATTTCTTTTATGTCAAACTGTTTTACTTCTCCGGCAATGAGAGGAAAATCTTCCGACAAATTAAACTTTTCTTTAATGTCTTCCAAATCTCCCCACTGAGTAATTTGATCTATACCGGATTTGCCCGCAATCATGGATTCCCATGTGCTTTGCACATCCAGTCCCAGTGAAGTGATCATCCCAAGGCCGGTAACCACGACCCTTTTTAGTTCTATTGTTTTACGCATGTTTTACCTCTTGCTGACCGATTTAAGTCGTTAATACGTTGAGTGGTTAAGTATGTGTTATTTTATTATGGGATTTAAAAAATATTTTTAGAGTTTTTCATTGAGCCACAATTTGTAACAGCTTCCATGAACGCTGTTACTTTGTCAAAATTTTTATGGCCGCGACTGGATTCCACACCGGAACTGACATCCATTTCGTGCTATTATAAACGTCGGGATGGATGAGATGCAAGTGATTTATTTACCATGGAGTGATTCAAGGAATTCCCTTGGATGTTCAGCTCGTACAAGACTTTCACCGATTAAGAAATTCCATATCTCCGAATCTTTAATTTTTTCGATGTCTTTTCGCGTTCGAATTCCACTGGCCGCAACAGCTATCTGGTCATCGTTAAGCAGTGATTTCATCCGAATCGCGATGTCGATATCGGTTTCAAAAGATTGCAGGTTGCGGTTGTTGATTCCGATAAGTCGGGCGCCTGCCAACCCGGCCTTTTCAATATCCGCTTCCGAATGAACCTCCACTAGCGCATCCATCTTTAATTCGTTGCACAAACCCAGATAATCCTTGAGTTGCTGTTGATCAAGAATACGGACGATCAGGAGTACGGCGTCGGCCTCCATAACTGCTGACTCAAAAATCTGGTAAGCGGAAATCAGAAAATCTTTACGAAGAACTGGAAGTGTCGTGGTCTCACGGGCGATTTTCAGGTCTTCGGGACCTCCTTTAAAGTAAGACTGATCGGTCAACACAGAGAGTGCTGCAGCACCTCCCTTTTCATATTCGTCAGCATAAACCGCAGGGTTCAGATTTGCACGAATATCACCTTTGGATGGGGAGGCCCGTTTAATTTCAGCAATGATATTGACGCCAAACGGCCCGGGTTGTTCCAGTTTTTTTAAAAAAGGACGTCTCTTTCGAGGAGCAAATGCTTTTTCACGAAGAAAAGATTCCGGAATATGTTGTTTCGCTGCGGTGATTTCCTGTTTTTTATCTTCAACAATTTTACTTAAAATATCTTTTACCATTAGCCGTTTTCCTGACTATATCTTATCAACGCTTCCATCTTCTTGGCAGCAGAACCATCATCAATAGCTGTTTCAGCCATTCGAATCCCTTGCTTTAAATCTTCGGCCTGTCCTGCGGCAACCAGTGCCGCAGCAGCGTTAATGAGTACGATATTTCGTTTGGGCCCTTTTTCGCCATTTAGAATGTTACGGGTAATTTGGGCGTTTTCTTCGGGATTTCCACCCAGAAGATCTGCCGGTTCCGCCTTTTCACTAAAAAACTGTTCGGGAGATATATCATACGTTCGAATAAGGCCGTCTTTGAGTTCTGAAACGCGGGTGGGAGCACAAACAGAAATTTCATCCAGTCCATCATGACCATGAACCACAAACGCTCTTTTTGCGCCCAGTAGCTGAAGGGCATGGGCAAACATTTCCGTGAGTTCGGGTGCATAAACCCCCAGAAGCTGGCAGTTTGCTCCGGCAGGATTTGTAAGCGGACCCAGCATGTTAAAAATACTCCGCAGTCCCACCTCTTTTCTCGCTTTTGCAGCAAATCGCATGGCGCCATGATACAGAGGAGCAAAAAGAAAACCGATACCGATGTCCTGAACCGCTTCTTCCACAATTTCAGGAGCCGTGTCAAGTTTAACCCCCAGCGCCTCAAGAAGATCTGCACTGCCGCACTGACTCGATACGGAACGGTTCCCATGCTTGGCAACGGTGACACCACATGCCGCGACGACAAAAGACGTCGTCGTAGAAATGTTAAACGTATGAGCGCCGTCACCACCGGTACCGCAGGTGTCGACAACAGTTGC
>JAOUGB010000592.1 GCA_029857875.1 Desulfobacteraceae bacterium
ATATCTGTCGACAATTTAACATCTCGTAATTTCTATAATTAATTGAATATGTTCTTTTTGCAGCAACACCCAAATTTCAATTCAAAATCCCAATACCAAACCAATCGTATGACGATTTTATAGAACCTCCGCAGGGTGAACTTAGCAGGAAATTAAAACCTTATAAAATGCTAACCTGGAGTAAGTCAAGTGGTTATGATAATATTTCCGGTAGTCTCTCAATATCCTCTTCACCCACGTCCACCCCTGCATACTGTCCAAGTGCTTCGATGTTAACGATCACACGTCCTTTTCCCCCGTATCGAGCAAACGTACCGATGACGCCGGTAAATGGTCCATAAACGACGATAACCCTATCCCCTTTTCTAAAACGGGTGCCTGTGGTAATGGTATTGTCCCCTTTGACCATAATCTTTAATGAGTCTATGGTATCTGAAGGAACAGAAATTGGGCCTTCTTTGTTTCCGATGAAACGAACAACCCCGGCTGTTTTTACAATTTCAAGGTGTTCGACCGGCTCCAGATTGGTTTTCACAAACAGGTATCCAGGAAAAAGTGGAACTCTGATCATCACTTTCCGGTCACGACGCCTGCTTCTAACCTGAACTTTGGGCAGAAAAACCTCCATGGATTTTTTCATCAGACCTTCGTTGACCACGTTTTCGAACCTGCTTTTTGTGTGCAGGACATACCATGAATATTTAAGTTCTGATAGTGTCATTTTATTTGCTAATATATTCTCTTTAAATGAATAAGTCCAGTTTGATTTTATTTTACCCAATCCCTCCGATTCCATAAAGTCTGATCATAAAAGTAAAACTTAAATCATCTCCTTCTTTAGTGAGATTGAAATCAAATAACCAGCACTGGGTTTCGTATAAAAACCCGACGCCGTATTTTAAGTCTTTGTTGTCAAAAATGTTGCGCTCATACTCTCCACGCATCGAGAGTCTGTCTGATATTTTTAAATCAAGATTGGTGTAGACGGTCTCACTGATATCCCGTTGATACCGATAATCAACAAACAACCTGTCTTCACGCATATCCCATAACGTTGCGCCAACATTTCGTGACCGAAAGTTGCTGTCATAATGTGACCAGTCAGCATCCGCTTTTATGGAAAAATATCTTATAGGATAAAGTTCAAGCTCACCGTGTATCGGGGAAAACGGCTCCGGATCGTCCTCTTTTTCCTTGTTGATGTCGTAACTTTGTTGCAGCTTGAACCGGAAGAACTCATTGTAATCATACATTGGCGGTTCATAACTGTTATCGGCGACCGATTTATCCAAAGGGTGGCCCTTGATTTCCCTTTGATTATTTTTCGACTTCGATGTTAATGTGTTTGTGAGCGAATACGTAATCAGGTTTGTCCTGGCAATCCGATCGATGACATCTAGAGAGGGCAATTCAGACTGATCCTTTTCAGGTATGTAATCGTAGATGATATTCGGCCTTATGATATGTTTGATCCGCTCCACACTTTTTCCCTCTATATTGAATACTTGATAGACTTCAGAAGAAAGATCGACCTTTATATCATACATTTCCCTGGTGAGTGTTTTTTTATCCGAAGAACTATACTCCTCCTTGTCGAAATGCCAAACCGTCTCTCGGAGGCCCACAGAGGGTTCAATGGTAAAGTAGCTTCCGAAACTATACGGCAGATAGAATCTGGGATAAATATCCATCCGATGATTTCGTGGACCGTCTTCACTGTAAAAATACGTGTACTCAGAAGCCAGATCAAAATAAAACGGCGATGCTGAAATTTTTTGTTTTGATCCGTTAAAGGTGATCACCGGCAGACGCTGCAAGGTTGTATCCGTCTCTTCCTGACGACGCTTTATGACGTCGTCGTACCATCTCAACTCGGCATTGAGGCTGTAAAGAGGCCAGATTCTGTTGACATTGAATCTGTTGAGTCGTACGGGATCATCATATGCATCAAAACCTCTTCCGAATTCTTTGAAATAATACTCCTCGGTTTCATTAAATCCCGTGTATCCATCTTTGAATTCATTAAGGTAATCCTGGTCGCTTACATAGTCTATGTCAAGCCTTGCAAAGAATCCGTGAGGCAAAGCCTGATCATGTTTGATCCTGAACCAGTAACGATCGGAATTGGGACGTAATACGCTGTCACCTGTATATCCCCATTTTTCTGAACCTGGAGAGCCGTCATCCACCTGCCTGTCATCTAAAAAATCAACCATCAGGGTCCCTTTTGATTGTTCATCTAAAACATAACGGTATTCCAGACCCAGCTTTTCCCCGCGACTGCCCATATAGTGAGCATAAAATGTTGCATCCGAACTCTCATTGATGGCCCAGAATAACGGCTGGAGATATTCACCTCCTTTACGGTCTGAATAACCGACCCGGGGCGCCAGTAAGCCTGTCTGGCGTTTCTGCTTCACGGGAAACACAAGAAACGGGGTATAGAGCACGGGAACCTTCTTTGCCCAAAGTGC
>JAOUGB010000593.1 GCA_029857875.1 Desulfobacteraceae bacterium
ACTTATCCAAAACATTTTCAGATGGGGAGTTCGTCTAATCTCCGGTGGGATTCCTAAAGTATCATCTGCGAGAAGCCTGTTGGATTCGACGCCCCTTCGAAATTTTCTGGAAGGGGCGCTTTTACCTCAAGGAAATGTGATTGCCGGGATCCAAGAAAATTTGCTTAACGGGAAACTTAAAGCTTTTGCAATCACAGGAACCAACTATGCTACGGGCCAGGCCGTGACATGGGTTATGGGTAAGGAAATTAGAATGTGGGAAGACCCCTGGCGACGAAGTGAAGTCACGGAAATTACAATCGATCACATTCTGTCTTCAGCTTCTTTGCCCTTACTTGCTCCGGCAGTTAGAGTGGGCAATGCATGGTACGGAGATGGGGGTATCCGGCAATCAGCACCGCTTTCGCCGGCGATATATCTCGGTGCAAAGCAGATTCTTGCAATTTCGACTCGTCACTTACGATCCATAGCAGAGGCGAACACTCCCGTATGCATTGGGTATCCGCCACCTGCCCAAATAGCAGGAACTTTAATGAATGCTATTTTTCTTGACGCTCTGGATCAGGATGTCCGAACACTTAATCGTATCAACCGATTGCTTGAACAGATCCCGGAAGAACAGCATGGTGACCGACATGTGGTCAATCTTTTTGCAATGCGTCCTTCAGAGGATCTGGGGAAATTGGCAGGTGGATTTGAGCCGGAATTGCCCTATATGTTTCGGCATCTATTCCGGGGGCTCGGCACCCATGAGACTTCAAGTCCAGATTGGCTGAGTATGGTCATGTTTCATCCGCAATACTTGACTCATCTTGTTAAACTCGGCGAAATTGACGCCGAAAAACATACTACTGAAATATCGGAACTGATAAGAAGGACCGGGATCAAACCTTGATCCTTGATTAAAAGAGGCTGTTAGGGACAAACGCAGCATTTGCCTGGATTAAAAAAAAGGTACTTAAACAGGCATTGCAACTAGACAGTTCGATTTTGCTAAGTTTCTTGATTTTCAGACATACAATATATAGCAATTTAATTCAGTATACTACAATATGGGCTAATTCGATAAAATTATATTATAATTATATATAATTTTGTTTGACACAGTAAAATTCCTTACATATTAAATTATTATGCCCCGGGTTAACCGTCTAATAATGCAATTAAAGGAGTTAATCATTATAGATATCATTAAAGATATCATTCCTTTTGCATTTTTAATTGGTTGTGTTTTATATATGCTTTTATAATTCTTTTTTATAAAGCAATATATAACCATATGGCACAATTTTTTAAGTGTGTTAGGCTATAAATTACTTCTTTGAAGCCTAGCCTCCTATATAGCCCCTGGGCAAATATAGCCCCAGGGTTTTTTTATTACCAGGACAAGCTCGAAAACTCATCCTGGGTTGTTAGTGTTAATCTTCCTCGATCTACTTTTCAGCGGTATGTGCTTAGTCCGTGGTGTTAAGATTTTGAGTACATTTGCCTATGTCTTTAATAGGAGGAATAACATGATAATAAAGTACTTAATTTTAGGCATCACACTTGTTTATGTTGTCACGGTTATAATCATTTATCTAAAGTCTGAAAGATCGGTCTGACGGTTAATGGTTCCCCCTCGCATCTGTGGCTTCTATGGGACTGGGGCCAAACCTTGATCCTTGATTAAAGGAAGGAGCCAGAGAAAAACGTAACATTTGCCTGAATTAAAAAATTGACACTGAGGTATTGGAAAGAAAGCACAAGTTTTGACAATTCCGAAATTCGTGAGGTAATTTCAATTAAAACGTAAAATATATCCAAAATTCAGAAAATGCATGATTTAAAGAAGAGCACCGGTTATCTAAAACTCGGGGAACTAAATTACGATGAAAGTTTATCAGAGAATCGTCCCGGCATTTTCTTTCCTTATAATCTTGGCCTGTTTGACCATGCCTCTCTATGCGGTTGAAAAAATAGCAGCTGAACATAAAGAGGAATCCGACAAGGTTCTAAAATTCACCGACTATAATGATCTAAAAGGTGCAGAGCTGATTAGAATGGTTCAGCTGACTCTCAAGGACTCAGGATTCGACCCTGGACCAATAGATGGTATATTGGGTCCTAAAACACGTGAAGCCATTAAAAGATTTCAAATAAAAAATGAACTTGAACCAACAGGAGGGATAGATGAGCAAACGATCAACCAGCTTTTTAGGTCGTTTTAATTGAAGCGGGTTTGATTACCCCGCCTCGCCCTTCTCGATTATTAGTGCCGCTTGCAGATATCCGCTATTAAAGCGTAAATATCAGCGGTCTAAAATATTTGGGATATCGCTATTTCAATAAGGGCAGATCCGTTTTCGGGGGTTTGCCCTTTTTGCTTTTATATTGATTTTACAATATATATAACCGGAGTTGATTAACCTTGGGGGTGTGAGTATCCTCTCACCCTTACTGCTTTTGATCAAAAAGCGTTGGATTTTGTTGT
>JAOUGB010000594.1 GCA_029857875.1 Desulfobacteraceae bacterium
CGTCCAAAAAAACATCGCAGAGTGGCTTTCAATCCGGCCATCAGTTATTTCAAGCCCAGAGGAATTCCCATGCGCGATCTTTCCGAGGTGCGTCTAACGGTGGATGAACGCGAGGCCATACGGCTTGCCGATTTTCTCGGTATGTCCCATGAAGAGGCCGGTCGCCACATGAATGTCTCTAGAGCAACTTTCGGCCGGATTGTTCAGCAGGCCAGAAAAGTAGTTGCGGATGCCCTAATCAACGGGAAGGCCATCAATGTCGAAGGTGGAAATTACAAGATGGTCGATGAAGTACGGACATTCATGTGTCGCAATTGCAGCCACAGATGGATCGAGTCGTGGGGCACGGGCAGACCTGAAAACTGTCCGAAATGCAATGATGAGAATTTTTTTCGATGCAGGAGTTAATGGGAGATAAAGAATTATGGTACAAATTCATGAAAATGTTGAAGCTGCCCAAAAGCAAAAAAAGACGAGGACAAAACAGGATGCTGCTATTGACAGCTCTTTAAAAAAAATAAAAAATAAATATATCGTCCTGAGCGGGAAGGGCGGTGTGGGCAAGACCAGCACCTCTGTTAATCTGTCCATGGCCCTTGCCAACAAAGGGTTTAATGTCGGGATCATGGATGTCGACTTGCACGGCCCTGACGTACCGAGAATGCTCGGTTTAAAGGGAATGCTGGATTTAACCAAAAATAAGAAACTGAATCCCATACGGTATTCAGATAATTTGAAAGTAATTTCAATAGAATCGATGATCGCAAGCAAAGACGATGCGATCATATGGCGGGGTCCGCTTAAATACTCTGCCATACGCCAGTTTATCGGCGAGGTGGAATGGGGCGAACTTGACTTTTTGATTATCGATTCTCCTCCGGGAACCGGCGATGAGCCGCTGACCATTGCTCAGACCATTCATGACGCCAAAGCCATCATCGTGACGACGCCTCAAGAGGTTTCTCTGGCGGACGTGCGAAAATCCATCAGTTTTTGCAGGAGTGTTAAGATGGATATTTTGGGTCTTATTGAGAACATGAGCGGCTTTGCCTGTCCTCACTGTAATAAAATGGTTGATCTTTTTGGATCGGGTGGCGGGGAAAAAACAGCAGGTACTGCGGGCATTCCGTTTTTAGGCAGAATTCCTTTTGATCCGAACGTTGTGTCTTGTGGTGACAACGGTGTTTCTTTTCAGGAAAAATATGCGGACACCCCGGTGTCCCGGGCTTTTATAGAATTGGCCGAGAAAATATCGAAATGACCAAAACCTTTAAGCTGGAAAAGAGGGAATAGGGAAGAGGAAAGAGAAAAGAGGGAATAGGAAAGAGGATAAGGAAAACCACGGATAAATATGGATATTTAGAAAAATAAGAAAGTTAGAAGGTGGGAAGGTGAGAAGGTTGGCATGTCTCAGAACCTCCGACCCCTGGTCGCCTCTGGCGCCGCCGAAGGCGGGTAAACTTCTGATCTTCTAACCTTCTTATCTTCTTTGAACTTGCGTCTATTTTAAGTTACCGATTTTCTATTTCCTCTTTTCTATTTTCTTTTCTAGGGGTTTGATCCAGCTCCCCTGCTTTAGATAGGGAAGGGTAATCTCTTTGAGAGCTTTTTTGTGCTCGATAAACCGGGACTTCATGCCGAGCAACCATTCCTTGTGTTTGAGTGCATCCTCTTTGCTGGAAAAAAAATCGTGATGGCTTTTGGTGATCTCAAACGTCGGGGATCCTGATGGCATGGTTATGATTCCGGAATTACTGCACAGCATGCATCGTACGCGGTTGTTATCTAAAAACCGGAACGTATCCCCTCCACACTGAGGACAGCAAGGGCCTCTTTTTTCAGCCCTGGGTCCAAAAAGCGCTAACGCCAGCTTACCTGCTGCCTGTTTGTTCTCTTTGTTTAAAAAAATCTCTCCAGGCAAAGCACCATAAACCACCTTGGTGTTTTTATCATCTGCAAAAATCATCTTTAAAAAGCTTTGAATGATCAGCCGGCTGTATCCCTCCTTACCCTCGATGCCGGCGATTGCGACACCAACAGCCGGTTTGCTCCACAGATTTTCAATATGAGCGTAAAAAGAAATTCCTCTATCGAGAAATGTTTTAAGGGATGCGTTGATCCCCAGAAAATAGGTGGGTGCTGATACGATGTATGCATCGGCATCCACCATGGCCTGAATCACTGTATTTAAATCATCATCCAGAACGCAGTGCTCTTTTGTGAAAAGACACTGGTAACATCCCCGGCAGGGAAGAATCTTGAAATCCTGAAGCCGTAACAGATTCAACTCGTGGGAAATGGATAGTTGATTGCTGATTTCCTTGGCCATGATTTCGCAATTGCCAAGTTTTCGCGGCGAACCGATAATGCCAAGAACTTGTTTCATAAGATCACCTCGTTTGTGGTTTATTGATTACTGGCTATTGGAATAAAAAATAAGGATGGTTGAATGTTAAAACAGTCTCTTGCTA
>JAOUGB010000595.1 GCA_029857875.1 Desulfobacteraceae bacterium
TCTAAAGTGCCTAAAGTTGAGGTAGCGCTAACGCGCTGTCATTCAAATATAATTGGCAGAATTCCTTAACTTTAGCTCACTTTAAACTTTAGTTCACTTCAAACTCTTGCAGTGATTCTTCAGGATGCATGAATCCTATATCTTGTATCCTCTATCTAATATTCTGAACAAGGAGTATGGATGAGCAATTCCATAAAACAGCAGATTGTCATCAGCGGTGTGGGCGGCCAGGGCGTCCTTTTTGTCACGAGGCTTCTGGCAGAAGCGGCGATTATGAAAGGGATTTCCGTCTTTACATCGGAAACCCACGGCATGGCCCAGCGGGGAGGAACGGTATTATCACACCTTAAGGTGGGAAATTTTTCAAGTCCGCTGATACGGCCCGGCAATGCAAACGGTTTGCTGGCGCTAAAGGCGGACAGTTTCGCCCGGCACGGGTACTTTCTGAAACCGGGTGCATGGGCTGCGGTGAACAGCCGTGAAGATATGATTGTCGGACCTGAGTTTTCGGCATATACCATTGATGCCGAGATTCTGGCACAACGCATTCATAACCCCAAGTCGGTCAACCTGATCCTTCTCGGTTTTGCCCTTGCAGCAATATCAGATAAGACTGAGAATAATCTTTTCTGTCAGTTGGAAGATATCAAGACGATTTTAAAACAGCGTCTGGCAAAAAAGAAACAAATGTTGGATGATGCCGTAAAAGCACTTGAAACCGGATTTAAAAGTGTAAAGTGATCTAAAATGCCTAAAGTTAAGGTATTCTGTCAATTTTAATTATAATTGATCGCGCTGAAAGCGCGTTCCTCAACTTTAGCTCACTTTAGATCATTTCAAACTTTAATCACTTTTTATGTTTAACTGAATTAGTGTCCATCCATAAATGAGGATTTTTTTTCAAGATCAAGGCATGCGAAAAAAATAACCACAGCCATATAATTGATATTCCGAGGATTATTTTTTGAGCATAACGCAGAGATTGGGCAAAAAGACCATTTATGGATGGACACGAGTGAGGAGTTTATCATGCCATTTATCCCTTATGATCTGGACGAAGAAAAATTAAAACAGATTCAACTAAAAGGCCTTCAATGGACCATGAATCATGTCTATGATCATTCATCGTTCTATCGCAATAAATTCGATGCCGCAGGCATTAAGCCTGAAGATATCCAATCCTTAGATGACATCGAACTTCTGCCGTTTACCGATAAAAATGATTTACAACAGGATTACCCTTTCCCCTTACGTTCGGTGCCATATGAGAATATTGTACGGATACATGCGTCTTCGGGAACCACGGGAAAACGCAAGGTGCTTTGCTACACACAAAAAGATCTTGACGTGTGGGCGAACTTTTTTGCCCGATGTTATCAATTGGCCGGCCTAACCCGTCATGATCGCGTACAGATCGCTGTTGGCTATGGACTTTGGACGGCGGGTGTGGGATTTCAGGCCGGCTGTGAAAGATTCGGCGCCATGGCCGTTCCCCTTGGCCCTGCCAATGCGGATATGCACTGTGAAATGCTGGTGGACATGGAAACCACCGTTTTTTGTTCCACGGCATCCATGGCATTGCTCATGGCGGAAGAAATTCATAAACGAAATTTATTATCCAAGATAAAGGTCAAAAAGATTATCCTGGGTGCGGAACGTCACAGTGACACCATGAGAGATCGAATCATTGAACTCATGGGCGTTGAGCATATTTTTGATATTTACGGATTAACCGAACTTTACGGTCCGGGTACAGGACTCGACTGTAGTCTTCACAAGGGAATCCATTATTGGGCTGACCATTTTATTTTCGAAGTTCTCGATCCGGTGTCATTAAAGCCGGTTTCTCCAGGGGAGCAGGGCGAGCTCGTGGTGACGACACTGTGCAAAGAAGGTAGTCCGCTTATCCGCTATCGAACCCATGACATCACACGGCTCATGGGTTCCATGTGCCCCTGCGGTGCGCCGTTTCCCATGCATGACCGAATCCTCGGTCGCACGGACGATATGTTTATCTACAGGGCTGTTAATATCTATCCAAGCCAGATTGATCATGTTTTAAGCCATGTGAAAGGCATCGGCAGTGAATTTCAGATCCATCTCAAACAGCGTGAAAGCGGCCGTGACATGATGCTGATCAAGGTGGAACGTGCTTCGGATTCCAAAACAACGGATGATGAATATTTGGCCGAACAGGTGGCAACAGAAATCCGGCGCAAGATACTGGTGAGGAGTGAGGTGGAAATTATAGATTATGGCTCCCTGCCGCGTACCGAAAGAAAAAGCAAACGGGTATTTGACCATAGAAATAACTCATGATTTTTCATGCCCAATTTGATAAACTCGTAAAAAGTCAAAAACCACCCCTAAAAGGAGTGGCATGATGGTGACCCTAAAAGGGTCTTTATAAAAATTTATTCACCGCAGAGGCACAGAGCGCGCAGAGCTTTTGGTTTTTTTTTTTGCTT
>JAOUGB010000046.1 GCA_029857875.1 Desulfobacteraceae bacterium
CTATTGATTTTTCAAAGATTGATTCCTGTTCTTTCTTTACGAACCCTTGCCACGAGTTCACGCGGTTTAAAAAAAGATTATCCATGGAGCGACTATTTAGAAAAACTCCCCGACCCCTCAATTATAACTAAATACATTGCTAAAGTCATTAATGGGTCTCATCTAATGGGTGGATTTATTTAAGCAAAAAATTGTCACCATTTGAAACCCTTCGGGCTTGTCGAGTTTACCGGATCTGCCGCGTTATGAGACATTTGCAGTAGCAGACTACGGCTGCATGTCTCATGCCTTGCATCTCCGGCAAACTCGACAATCGCTCAATTTAGGGTGAAAAAAGGCAACCTATATATGAAAATCAAAATTTATACCGTAGGCGGAACCATCGACAAGGTATACTTTGACCGCAAAAGCACCTATGAAGTGGGAGAACCTAAGATCGGAGAGATATTAAGGGAAGCAAATGTAAAGCTTGAATACGAAATATCATCCATTTTGCATAAAGACAGTCTCGATATGACCGACGAAGATCGGCAGCTGATTTTCGACAAGATTGTATCTGATGAACATCGACATCTTGTATTAACCCATGGAACGGATACCATGATTCAAACGGCTAAAAAATTAAAAACCATACCTGACAAAGTGATTGTACTAACCGGCGCAATGGAACCGGCCAGGTTTAAATACAGCGATGCTGCGTTTAATATCGGCTGTGCCGTTGCTGCTGTTCAGGTATTAACGCCGGGTGTTTATATTGCAATGAACGGGAGAATTTTTGATCCGGATCGAATCAAAAAAAATCTGGAACAGAATTGGTTTGAAGAACTCTGAAACCTAAGTTGAGCGATTTTCAAGTTTGCCGCAGATAAGCAAGTTGAGCATAGCGAAATCCCGCTCCGCGGGAGAAGATGTTGTTTCGCTATAGTCGTCTATGCGGAACGGCATCTGACGCAGTAGATTCGGTGAGATTGGAAATCCCGCAGGGTTTCAAATTATTGAAATTCAAAATGTCAGAATACCTTAAAAATATTGTCAAATTAACCATTTCAAAAATTTGAAACGCTCAACTTAGGTGAATTAATACGCGCATTGATTTAGCCCATAAACACAGACAACACATCTTTTCTTGCATTGGCATGTTGTAGGGTTACCTGAATGAGATCTTCCGGTTTTAATTCTATGCCGCTCGACAAAGGCAGCTCGCATTCTATCATGTATTCTCTTAATATTATTTGATAATTATTCCTTTTTTTATAAAGAACAATCGCCTCTTCTTTCTGCCCGATTTGTTTTTCAAGATATTTCAATAACCAGTAGCGATGGCGGCTGTATTGAATTTTAGCAACATGACTCATTGGCTGTTCAAGGATCTGAATGACATCGTTGATTTCTTCACGCGTTGAAGGCTTTTCCAGACCGAAAACTGATCGAATCTGTCTTTGAGTGGCAAGATCAAAATATTTCCGAATCGGTGATGTTGCGGTGACATAGGCATCTAATCCCAGTCCCGAATGTTTTTCAGGTTCGGGGTTGAGAATAAAGCGGCTCAACAGCTTTCGTTGCATACAGTTTTGAAACAGCGTGCCATTATTTCCTTTATAGAGTCTTTCCCTCGGTGGTGCCTGGGATCTGTAAATAGCAGGAACATTATGTTCTGCCAAAAACTTGGCCATTAACCAGTTTGCCATGATCATTATTTCCGAAACCAGCATTCTCCCGGGGCTTTCCCTGTTAATTCTGCTCACGGTGATCTCACCATCATCAGCGATCCAGATATGGATATCCGGCAGCGTTATCTGAATCGCTCCGGCGGACATCCTTTCCAAGCGGAATTTTTCTGCTATATTTCGAAGGGCAATAATATCTTCATTGTCATCTGCAATAATATTGACATCGTAATAGGTCAGCTGTTGCTCGACCTTGATGAGACTCGGGGTAATTTCATAATCGTTTATTTCACAGGATCTGCTTAGATTTACCAATATACTGATTGCGGGGCGCAGTTGACCGGCTTTAAGACTGCAAAGATCTTCGGCAAGAGAGGACGGCAGCATGGGAATTTTCTGATCGGGCATATAAATCGAACTTCCGCGAGAGAGGGCTTCCTGATCAACAATGTCTCCTTTTTTAACAAAGTGTCCAACATCAACGATATGAATGCCCAGACGATAATGATCGCCGTAATCCTCGAAACTGATGGCATCATCAAAATCTAAAGTCGACTGACCGTCTATGGTCATTAGGGGAAGCATGGTTAAATCTTTTCGATGCCTGGTGTCTAAAGAATCTTGGGCTGAAGCGATGAGTCGAGTTGTATATTGATTCACCTCATCAGGAAAAACAGTAGCTATGTTATACCGGTAAAGGTCTATATTTTCGTTTTCACGAAACACGCCCAGCTTGATCAAAACTTTGAAGAGTTCTTCATCAGGGTCTATGCCCGCCCTTGCAAGTATCGCCCTTCCAAGGTCGTAGTTTTCGTTTTCCCTTCCAAAAAGATAAAATGAATTGAGCAGATCTACGATTTCTAATTTATCCTCGGGTATTAAGGGATCATTATCGTTCATCACGTTTGCCAGCCAGTCTCCTCCTTCTTGGATGATACGATTCCTTCGGGAAACTTCTCTTTCATGGGCAACTTTTCGTTCGACTTGGTCTTGGGTGTTCGGAAAAAACCGATCGCGCTGAAATCTAAAATAAAACCTGTTTTTGAAAAAGGCTCTGACCACAGCGGACTCGTGATCATCATTCGGGCTGTCCGGAAAACAGAATTCCGTCATTGTCTTCAAGTCGATCCATTCTTGTTCCGTATTTAATATCTCCCACAATTCCTTGATATCGACATTATTGATTAAAGCCTTGCGTCGGACAACGATCTCTTTTAGTGTGTCAACCATCTTATTTCGTCCCATGGACAAATCGAGGCGGGTTTTGTACGTGTGAGCCAGGCGGTTGGCTGAAAGGTTGACTTCACGGTTGGATTCGGTTAGAAGTCTAAGTCTTTGATTTTTAACTTCCAATACTACCGCACACATTATTTTCTGGCGGTCAATATATTCAACGATGTTTCCAGATTCCATAGGTAAACAACATAACAAGCACTGGCATGAAAGTCAATGTAATGACGAACCCAAATATTTCGCAAGTCAGATGCATTTTGACATCATTTCAAACCATAACCTAACTTGAGCGTTTCAAATTGTGACATATCTTTTGATGCTTTCATACATTGTTCAAGATAACGAAACAATCGACTAATGTTTGACCCGTATCAGATTCTGTTATAAAAGTTATTGACCCAAGTTTCGCACCCATATTTTATGAAATCTCTATATTTAATAAAACCGTATCTTGAAGAACGACGGCTTGTTATCATCATCGGCCTTGTTTGTCTTATCACTGTCGATTTTTTGCAGCTATTCATCCCTCGTGTTATAAAATGGGTCATAGACGATCTTACCGACTATCGAATCGATATTCCATCGCTGTTGATATATGCGCTTTACATCGTCGGAATCGCCGTTTTGATCGGCATTTTCCGTTATGTATGGAGACGATGCCTCCTCGGAACTTCCAGACGGGTAGAGGAAGGTCTGCGCAACAAACTTTTTGCCCACATTCAAACACTATCCGCCTCATATTTCGTTAAAACCAAGACCGGCGATCTGATGGCCCATGCCACCAATGACATTCAACACGTACGAATGGCCACAGGCATGGGCATGGTGGCACTGACCGATGCGGTTGTTTTAGGTACGGCAGCCATCGGCTTTATGGCCTATATCAATGTCAAGCTGACGCTTTTTGTTCTTATTCCGATGCCGATGATCGTTTTCGGAGCCCGTTTTTTCAGTAAAAAGATGCATCGTTCTTACGGAGAGGTCCAGGGATCTTTTTCGGATCTGACAGAAATTGTGAGGGAAAGATTTGCAGGCATTCGCATCATCAAGGCATACAACCGTCAACAGGAAGCAGGATCCAAGCTCGAATCGGTGTCAAAAGATTATATTGAAAAAAACTTGGCCCTTGTAAGAATAACAGGATCCTTTTTCCCGATGATGGTCTTTTTTTCAAATATAAGCCTTGCCTTTGTCCTTTTTTTAGGGGGCCGACAGACCATAACTTTTACCATCACACCCGGAGATTTTGTTGCGTTTATCAGTTATCTCGGCCTTTTAACCTGGCCCATGATGGCC
Organism: Desulfobacteraceae bacterium; assembly: GCA_029857875.1. Classification (GTDB taxonomy): domain Bacteria; phylum Desulfobacterota; class Desulfobacteria; order Desulfobacterales; family UBA11574; genus UBA11574. The sequence goes on from JAOUGB010000046.1 coordinate 4,197, forward strand.
ATGGGATGGGTCACAAACCTGATCCAGCGCGGCAAAGCATCTTTGGAAAGGATCGACAAAATCATCCAAACCCAGCCGGAAGTCGATGATATGCCTGAAGCCGTATTCCTCAAGCATGTCAAGGGATCTATCGCCTTTGAATCGGTGTCATTTTCTTATACGCCGTACATTCACATCTCCGGTATCACACCGGTTCTGGACGGAATCAACCTAAAAATAAAACAGGGTAATATTCTTGGGATTGTCGGTCCTCCGGGAAGCGGCAAATCGACCCTTTTGAGCCTGATCCCCAGAATCTTTGAAGTTGTTAAAGGACGCATTACGTTAGATGGAATCGATATTCACAAAATTCAACTCCGAAACTTAAGATCCATGATCTCGTACATGCCCCAGGAACCCTTTTTATTTGCCGGTACCATCCGGGAAAACATCATGTTCGGCAATACAAACACAAGAGAACCGGAATTGATTCAGGCAGCCCAAGGCGCATGCTTTTATGATGACCTCAACGCTTTTCCTGACGGTTTTAAAACCGTTGTCGGAGAAAAAGGGGTTATTCTTTCCGGCGGCCAGAAACAGCGTGTAGCCCTGGCACGTACATTGTTGAAGGATTCATCCATTATGATACTGGATGATCCCATCAGCCAGGTGGATATTAAAACCGGTCAAACGATTATCAATACCATTCGATCCATGGCTGGGGAAAAAACCATCATTATTGTTTCACACCGTCTTTCTGCTGTCCGGTTTGCCGATCAGATCATCACCCTTGATCGCGGCCGTATCATTGAGTCCGGTACGCATTCGGAATTGATGACAAATGACAGATATTATGCCAAAACATACCGCCTCCAGGAGATAGAAGAAGAATATGCATATTGATTATGGCCATTTCGAAGAAAAACAGCTTGGCAAACCCTATGATGTCAAATTGTTGGGACGGCTGTATCCTTATACAAAGCCGTATAAACTGCTGCTGTTAAGCTCAATTGTTCTGATTGTTCTTCTCACCCTGCTTGATCTTTCTCTGCCTTACGTGACCAAGATAGCCATCGATCGATATATTGTGCCAGGACAGAAAATAAAAGAAAATAAAATGGTTGTCCAGGATGAAGACAAAATCAGAACCTTAAAGGCGGATATGGCCGATCCGCAAATCGAATCCATTGTCCGTAAATATTCCGATCTTTTTAAGGTTGAAGGATCGTTTGCACTTATATCTTTTCGCAACCTTAACAAACTCGACAAAAACGATCTTTCGATATTGCGGAAAAGTGACCTTTCCGGAGTCACTTTCATCACCGCTGTTTTTCTTGCCATCGTAATTTTCAATTTTGTTCTCAATATTGCCCAGGTTTTAATCATGGAATATGCAGGTCAAATGGTTATGCATGATCTAAGGGTACATCTGTTTAAACATATCCAGAGCCTGTCGGTGGCATTTTTCACGCGTAATCCCGTGGGCCGATTGGTGACACGGGTGACCAATGACATTCAGAACATGCACGAATTGTTCACGTCCGTCATCGCATTTGTCTTTAAGGATCTTTTTTTACTGGTTGGAATTGCAGTGGTTCTTATGGGCATTCATCTTAAACTGGCCCTGGTTTCCTTTATGGTGATCCCCTTTGTTCTGTATGCCTCTCTTCATTTTTCAGGTCAGGCCAGAGAGGCTTACCGGACATTGCGAATAAAGATTGCCGAAATAAACACCCGGTTTTCGGAAACCATCGGAGGGATCAAGGTGATACAGCTCTTTTTACAAGAAAAACAAAATTATCTTGGGTTTAAAAACCTTAACCATGAGCATTATCTTGCCGGCATGAAACAGATTCATGTTTTTGCGATTTTCATGCCGGTCATCGAAATCCTGGGTGCGGCTGCAATTGCCGTTGTCATCTTTTATGGCGGCGGCGGTGTTCTATCGGGAACCATAAGCCTTGGTGCCCTTGTGGCGTTTTTATCTTACATGAAGATGTTTTTCAGGCCTATCAGAGACATCGCTGAAAAATACAATATTCTGCAAAATTCAATGGCATCGGCCGAAAGGATATTCCTGATACTGGATAATTCTGAAACCATACAACAACCGGCTGCTGACATTGGTTTTCATACCGAATCTAAATCAAAACCCTTAGGAACGGTCTTGGATAAAATCTCGGAAATTTCCATGGAAAAGGTTTCTTTTGAATATGTTAAAAATGAACCTGTTCTAAAAAATATCTCTTTTAGCATAAAAGCCGGTGAAACCTTGGCGGTGGTTGGACCCACGGGATCCGGAAAAACATCAATTATTAACCTCATTATCCGATTTTATGATCCGACGTCAGGAAGGGTCCTATTGAATGGCGTTGATATTAAAGAGAATTATACCAAAGATTTAAGGGCAAAAATGGCTCTGGTGATGCAGGATCCATTTTTGTTCTCTGATACCATCCGAGAAAATATTACCCTTGGAGGACACAATCTTTCGGAATCAACATTTCAGCAGATTTTACAGGACTCAAACTGCAAAACCCTAGTAGACAGATTGCCCGAGGGTGTTCATACAGTGCTTTCCGAGGGAGGAACATCCATTTCAAGCGGTGAACGCCAGCTCATATCCATTGCAAGGGCCTTTGCCCGTAATCCGGACCTTATTATCCTTGATGAGGCAACATCGTATATCGATTCGGAAACCGAGGTTAAAATTCAGGAGGCTTTAACCAAATTGATGTCCAACCGGACTTCAATTATTGTGGCACACCGACTTTCAACAGCTCGGGAAGCAGACAAAATTATTGTGCTGAACAGGGGACAAATCATCGAAACCGGGAACCATTCGGAATTGATGAAGATTCAAGGATTTTATTACCGGTTGAATCAACTTCAGGGGTAAGTGTATAAGGGCATTTTTCTATTGACAATTTTTGTTTTTTTTGCATTATTGCTGAATTTAATAAAAACGGTTATTTTGCTTGCCAAATTAAATAGATTATGTTTTAAAACACGGTCTATATCCAAATAAGAATTTAACATTTCAAAGTTATTAACCAAAGCTGAAGGAACCTTAAGGTTGATACCGGGTTCCTGCGTTTTATTAACCTTTTATATAGAGGAGGATTAATTCAATGGCTTACAATGCAGTAGAAATGCAAGACTGGCAGATATCCGAAGCCGCCGAAGAGAACATGCCCACTCCCGATGAATGGGCGGAAAAGCTCGGCATTCAAAAGAACGAAATTCTGCCCATGGGAAGATTGTGCAAGCTGGACTTCATGAAAATCATGAACCGGCTTAAGGACGAGCCGGACGGCAAGTACATTGAAATAACTGCAATTACCCCTACACCGCTGGGTGAGGGTAAAAGCACCACCACCATTGGCCTCATGGAAGGTCTGGGTAAGCGGGGAAAGAATGTGGGCGGTTGTATTCGTCAACCCTCGGGTGGACCTACAATGAATATTAAGGGTAGCGCAGCCGGCGGCGGCAATGCCCTTATTATTCCATTGACAGAATTTTCCATGGGTCTGACCGGTGACATCAACGACATCATGAACGCCCACAACCTGGCCATGGTGGCCTTGAACGCCAGAATGCAGCATGAGCGCAACTACAATGACGAGCAGTTAGCCAGGCTTACCAAGATGAGGCGCCTTGACATCGATCCCAAGCGAGTGGAGATGGGTTGGATAATGGACCTTTGTGCTCAGGGCCTGAGAAACATCGTCATGGGCCTGGGGGGACGCATGGACGGCTTTATGATGCAGTCAGGCTTCGGCATCGCGGTAAGCTCCGAGCTCATGGCAATTCTCTCCATTGTTCGTGATCTGGCCGACCTGCGCGAAAAGCTGAACAACATTACCGTTGCTTTTGACAAGGCGGGCAAGGTAGTAACCACCAAAGATCTGGAAGTGGGTAACGCCATGACCGCCTGGATGGTCAACACCATCAACCCCACATTGTGCTCTACGGTTGAATATCAGCCACTTATGGTACATGCCGGGCCCTTTGCCAATATTGCCGTGGGCCAGTCTTCCATTATCGCCGACCGGGTCGGTCTCAAGATGTTTGACTACCACCTGACCGAGTCCGGTTTTGGTGCTGACATCGGTTTTGAAAAATTCTGGAACGTCAAATGCCGTTACAGCGGTCTGAAACCACATGTATCGGTTCTTACAACCACTATTCGCGCACTCAAGATGCACGGCGGAGGGCCAAAGGTGGTTGCCGGTATAGCCCTGCCTAAAGAGTATACCAAAAAGGATATGGGCTTGCTGGAAAGCGGCATTCCAAATATGGTGCACCACATTAATACCATCCGGATGTCCGGAATTAACCCGGTGGTCTGCATCAACTGCTTCCATACCGACACCAAGGAAGAGATTGCCTTGGTGCGCAAGTATGCGGAGGAAGCTGGTGCCCGCTGTGCGGTGTCTACCCACTGGGCCGACGGTGGCGACGGCGCCCTGGAATTTGCCGATGCGGTTATCGAAGCCTGTAAAGCAGAACCGAAATTCGAGTTCCTCTATCCGTTAGAAACGAAGCTGCGTGACCGGGTCGACCTGATTGCCAGAAACGTTTACGGTGCCGACGGTGTATCCTGGGCTCCTGAAGCTGAGGCCAAGGCCAAAATGCTCGAGAACGATCCCAAGTACGATGATTACACAACCATGATGGTCAAGACACACCTGTCTCTGACCCATGATCCGTCGATCAAGGGAACACCCAAGGGATGGACTTTGCCGATTCGCGACGTGCTGATCTTCTCCGGGGCCAAGTTTCTCTGCCCCTGCTGCGGTGCCATCAGCCTGATGCCCGGAACCAGCTCCAACCCGGCCTTCAGAAATGTAGATGTGGATGTGAAAACCGGCAAGGTTACGGGACTGTTCTAACAGCTTAAAATTAGTAGATTTGGTTAAACCCCATGGGGCCCGAATAATTCGGGCCCCATTTTTTTGCTTCAAAGTCAAAATTAATTGAATCGCAGACATATATAGCGTATTTCGAGGATTAATCCGCATGAGGCGGGTTAAGATCTTAAGGAATCGGCGCCCCATTCCACAGGATAGGCGCAGAAATTGGGCAATATGGGACGTTTTTCAGAGGTCTCTCAGGCTTTCATAAAGCGCTATCCCAACTGTTGTGGATAGGTTCAAACACCGAATTTCTGATGTAATGGGGATATGGTAGGTGGCGTGTTTATATTCGAATATCATTTCTTCCGGAAGTCCCTTGGTTTCTGATCCGAAAATGAGAAAAAGTCTTTTTTGAAAAGGCATGGACCAAAAGGGAATGGACCCGTTTTTCGTAAACACTGCAACTTCTTCTTTTCCAGGTGCCATCTTATGGTGAAAACTCTTAAAATCATCCCAGACCGAAAGTTTGATTTTATGCCAGTAATCGAGACCTGCTCTTTTAAGTTCACGATTTCCAAGAGAAAAACCAAGGGGTTTTATCAAGTGAAGAAATGCGCCGGTGCCCAGGCAGGTGCGACCGATATTGCCGGTATTCCAGGGCACTTGCGGTTCCACTAAAACGACATGACGTTCAACTTTAGTGTTTGTTAAATTTTGAATAGGATAATTCATTTAGTATGCGTACCACAGTAAGGGCAGTATTCAAACGTTTTCTCTAATGTTTTTCCACAATGATGACACGTCGTCTCTTTAATATCCGGCCAGGCACTGCTATATTCTTTTTTGAATTCATGTACCGTTCTTTCACATCTTTCACACATGATGAACGGCTCTCCTTTTTTGACTCTTAAAATCGGAATGAAAAATAGATTAAAATAATGATCCACCCGTTTGTAGTAGGCCTGGTGAAGACCGCATACCGGACATTGTCTGGGGGTGTGGTCAAGTACTTTTATTTTCGGCGTAACGCCGGCAATCAAAAACATTTGGTCCTCAGTTAAAATTTTAGGTTCTTCTCCAATTTAGTTGGAGAAGAGGGTCCAAGGATTCGAGGGGTCAAGGATTCAAGGGTTTGTTTTCTAAAGACTTTATCAGCGCCTTTAACATTCTTTCGATTTCTGCGATGTCTTTTTT
>JAOUGB010000596.1 GCA_029857875.1 Desulfobacteraceae bacterium
ATGAAGTGCGAATCGAAAGTAAGGTCAGTAGAATAAGAAATGTTTCACAATGGAAATCGAATCGAGACAGAGGACTGCTTCCAAAAGAGGATATATCTGAATTTATTAGACTAAAACGTTAATGGTGTCAATAAAATAATAAATTAATTTAAACGGTTGTGTTACATTATAGCATTGGCTTGTAGGCAGAATCGATAGAAGGGAAGGATGGGCTTGATTAAAGATACACCTTGCCATACACAAAACCTGGAATCAATTCTTGTAACATACAGATACCATAAAAATGAGAAGGGCACTCCATCATAAATCCATGGAATGCCCTTTTTCCTCAGAACCATGATCTATACTACAGTGACATTTACAGCGGCAGGACCTTTTTCCCCTTGCTTGATGTCAAAGGTTACTCGGTCGCCTTCCTCAAGAGTCTTGAAACCTGTTGCATTGATTTCCGAATGATGAACAAAAACATCAGGACCATCTTCCTGCTCAATAAAACCAAAGCCCTTTTTATTACTAAACCACTTTACAGTACCATTAGCCATAGTGACGTTTTCCTTTCAAATAAATTTTCATTGTTTCAAACTTCAGGTTGCCACTTTTGAAAAATGGATCTTTCCCTCAGAACGAAACCGGCAGTCAAAAAAGACAGACCTTTTTTGTTAAATCGACTATTTATTAAATAGCGTCTTTAAGTTTCTTACCGGCTTTGAATGTTACAACATTTCTCGCTTTAATATTCAAAGGTTCCCCTGTTTGGGGATTACGTCCCTTTCGAGCTTTCCGACGAACTTTTGTAAATGTACCAAATCCAACCAGAGTTATCTTGCCGTCTTTTTTCTTTAGCGCATTTGTGACATTGGCCATAAAAGAGTCCAAGGCTGCTCCAGCGGCAGCTTTAGAAATTTTCGCATCCTTTGCCATGTTTTCAACCAATTCAACTTTTGTCATTTGTTTTTCCCCTTTTTTGATTTGAATTAAAACATAATAGCCTTGTTTTTTAGGCAGTTACTCAAACAAAATAAAAAAGTCAATAGGTAAAACCCGATAGGGTTGCGATTGAACAAGCCGCTAGCTTTTAACCCTTGGGTTCTCATCAAACCGAAAGTTCCGAACTTGCTGGGCAGTTAAGATTTTTTGCCATGGAATGATTCAACCTAAGTTGATAATTTGGGAATATATTTTTTAACCTGGCACTCCTGATTAAAGCAACATGCTTTACAGTCCCTTATTAAATGGGTTCGGCATCCTCCATAAAGTGCATAGGAACCGGCTAACCGAGCTTCATCGGATAGATAAGTTTGTTTAGGGCCATTTTTAATATCGGCGACTTTGCCTGATATGCCTGTGTATCCGGACCAGTAGGCATTTTTCAGCCCGGATTGCCAAGCGATATCGACACATCTTTCCATAAGCTGCCGGTCGGCTCCAGGGTGATATTCTAAAACAAAATTAGGCCTGAAAGCTAAAAAGGATACAGGCAAAGAGGGGTCGATGGAGGCAATGAATTCAGTTAAGGGTTTTATCTCGTTTTCGTTTATCTTAGGGATCACAACGATTCTATACTCCCACAGCATATCTTTGGCATATTTTCCGACATATTCCGCATTCCTTAAAATCGGCGCTGAAGAGGTTCCCGTTAAGGCAAGGTGAACTTCTTTATGATAGGCCTTTAAATCGTAAGTAATAGATGTGGTAAAATTTAAAACCCTTATTAAACTTTCTTCGGTCATATATCCATTGGTATCGTAATTTACCTTGGTGACAGGCTCTATTTTCCTTGCTTCTTCAACGATCTTTTCTATGTATGGTAGATGAATGGTGGGCTCTCCGCCTGAAAAGAAAATTCGATCTGCCCCCATTCGCTGACCGGAAATCGAACCCAGTTGCTCGACGCATTCTTCAGCCAACTTAGCCGGATCTATAAATCCTCTTTGTACGAATCCATTGTCCGGGTATTGGGAAATCGTCCAGTTTTGGCAATTCAGGCACTTGAAATTGCAGCCAGCCATAAAGACAGTATAGCTTTCCGGTGGTGCGGGATGTAGAGTGGCAGAAGCGACTGTGGGCATGGTCACCTTGCAAACACCTGTTTCACCTTTCATCCGATTTACCCTGCACCGGTGTTCACAGAGTTCACATTTCTTAAGGTCCTTTAAAAAAGTATGTTCGGTCATCTTATTAATATCTTAATGCTACTAAATCAATGGGGAATATAAGCGATAATCTTCAAATTGACAGCTGGGATATATTACATCATTATTGCGGACTAAATCAAAAAATATTTCAATTTAATAATCTCTATAATCATCAAGATATATGGTACGTATCGTATCCTGGAATATGGAAAGGCCGAAAAAGTTTAGATTTGCGTTTATAAATGTAAAATTTAGGATTATTTTACGGCTGAGATAATCGTTTCGTATCTTGGGCGGCGACGGATTTCAAAGGGCCTTACATAT
>JAOUGB010000597.1 GCA_029857875.1 Desulfobacteraceae bacterium
AAAAACGATATCAAACGATTTTTATGGACCTGATATGTGCATCTTTATAGTAGGTATTCACAGGAGCGAATGTCGATTGCCGGATTCGTCCTCTTGTTTATTTTTAGATGGGTATAACTTTATTTTTGCGAATCTCGTAGTGAATAGTCGATTTAAATAATTTTTCATTATCATTACCAGGTCGGTAACGAATACTAAATTTTAATTTAAATACCACATCTTCATTATCTATCGAATTAATAATTTTTTCTAATGGTTGCAGGTTATCTTTTTTTTTGTAAACTATTATAGTTTTTGCATAGTATTTTGTTTGGTTTGGTTCTATCATAACAATAGGTGTAAGCCCATCCTCTGTAATAATCGCAGTAGCATCTCCAGTATTTTTTACCGCAAATTGAATTTTGACCTCTATGTGGTCTTCAACTATTTGGGCTTCTGTATAAAATCCTGTAGCTTTGAATGGTTTAGGCTTGATATCGAGATAAGGATATCCATCTTGGGGTGTTTTCTCTTGTTCTATACCTAAGCCAACAATTTTAATTATACTATCAAAATCTCTCTTTGCACTGAGCCAATTATCTGCCTCCATAAACCAGATATGATTGTCAGCACCTATTGCCTTAATACTAAGAGCTTCTTCCTCTGGAGACTTATAGGCTTTTACCTTCCCAATTACACGATCATACCGTTCATCTTTTTTAAACTCACTATCTTCTATAATCTTACCATTTTCTGTGAAAAAATATTTCTGCAAAGATAAAGGCTTCATATCCGACTCACGATGATAATTTACTTTAACGACATATATTCCTAATATATCTTTTCCTTTTGTTCCTAACGTGGAACGCCTCAATTCATCAAAGGGTTCGAGTTCCTGAGCAAAAAATGCCTGAGCGAAGCTTCTGAATCCTGTTTCTACAAATGCAACAATTTTATTTTGCGCTAAATTATAGTCATATATCTTTATATCACACGAGACTGATACAGCTTTTATAGGCCCATTGTTTCTAACGATTATATTTGGGTTTCGTTTATTCCGGAAGTATTTATCATTTTCAAATTTAATTGGATTTTCCATTGAACATGAAATTTCCGGCTTAACATGATGCTGCTTTCGCCCCAATATATCTTTATCAATAGAATGCAGACCTTCTTTATGGAATGAAATGGGGAAAGGATTTTCTTTTAGATACTTTGCTAAATCTTCAGGTGTTGGGTTACTTTGAGAGAAAAAGATCATACCATCTTGCCAAGCAAGCTGTTCATCATTCCATCCATCACGTTTTTTAGCTAAACAACGATAGAAGTCTCTTACTGCATTATTTTGAGCAGCTTCATTCATCAATGAAATTACTTCTGGATAATTTTTTACGTTCAAAGAACCTACAGATATATTTTTAAAAATTGTCTCAGCAATATTTATATCAATTTTATTCGATGTGAATACCGAAGAAGGGGGGGGCATACAGCCGTAGCTATCTTCTTGAACTATTGATAGCTTCGGAGCACAGGCATTGTTTATTAATATTACACACGTTAATAAAATAATGGGAATGTATTTAACAGGCACAGCCTTCCCTCCTTTATCTAACAGATATTATGCGCAACTCATTTTATTCAATATTAATTAATCCTTCTTATCACAAAATACTTATCCAGTATCAAATTCAGTATTGACCGTAATGCCTGGGACAGTCGAATCATTTAAATCGGAATCACTTGCCATGGCAAAACCAATATTACTACTCACATAAAGCTCTTCACCACTATAAACGGGAGCAGAAAAAAAGAACATAAGAACACAAACTAAAATGATTAACAGATTTTTTTCATATTACACTCCCTCGCGATTTTTAATCTAATCTGTTTGTTATTGGCATAATTCCAGAAAGATCTTTGTGTATCGAGAAATTTCTTACCAACATTTTGGACATAAAATATTCAGTTAGTATATTTACAGAGAGAATATAAAAGCAATTTTTATGCCTTGAACAGCCTTCGTAAAAATAATAAATAAAAATCAACATATTATGCAGTTGTTCATAATCCAAAAAAAATCGGAAAGTTTCAGTTTTCGTTATAATTTGCCACAAGTGATTGTTATTTTTTTGTCACACAAAAATTTTATAAAGATTAAATTAAAACGAAATCCGACATAGAGGATCAGAAAGGATGGCTGAGGTTTATTTCTGGAGGTCGGGTAGAGGAATTTTTGTATTACTTGAACTTTTTAATTGAAGTCCACAGAGATTTGATGATCATTTTGTCTGAACCTTCAAGCGCCGAAAAGTGAAGGTTTTTCACCGAAATCAAACTTGTGATTACTTGCCAGTATTTGGGTTAAAAACAATTTACTGGACATTGTGATATCTGTAAAAGTTTTAGGTTAAAAATTCATGCCATACATAGCAGATATTCAAATCTTAAGATGGAAAGATTATTTTTAAAACTGGGC
>JAOUGB010000598.1 GCA_029857875.1 Desulfobacteraceae bacterium
TTCACAAAAGGCTTATCACGACGAACGCCGGCCTGATGAATTGCCCGGGCCACCATTTCTTTGCCCGTACCGCTTTGACCCTGAATCATGACCGGAGCATCCGACTGGGCAACATTATCAATCAGTTCGAACAGGTTCTGCATCACGACAGATTTACCCAGTATCCCGTAATAACCATCGTCCAGGTGGTATGTTTTTCTCAAAGATACGATTTCCTGCTGTTGGCGCACCATCTGCGAAATGTCGGTCAGGGTTTCTACGGCGCCAATGATCTCTCCATCCTTATCATGCAACACCGTTGCGCTTTTGATAATGTGGACCGTGCGGCGATCTTTATGGGTAATCAAACATTTCTTGTTTTTGCTTTTGCCCTTCAAAAAGAGCTTGCACCATACCTCCCCGGGCCCCCCTCCTTTAATTTTACATCCTGTGCAGTTTAAAATTCGGCAAGACTTACCGATCAGTTCTTCGGATGAATAACCCGTCAACCGCTCAGCCGCGGGATTTGCGGACATGATATTGCCATCTATATCGATCACCAAAACACCGTCCTGTAAGGTTTCTATGATCGTTTCCCAGTGCTTGCCGATATCCATGTAATTCCTCCTTGACCCAGATTTCTTATGAAAAATTCATCCCTTGTATGAACAAATCGAGTAGATGAGAAATTCCGGTCAAACTGTAAACCTGTAAAGTTAACACCTGTTAACATAACAATATAATCAAATAATGCAAGAAAAAAACGGGATGGTCTTTTTTTTAATTATTCCAGAATATTATCTCTTTATGCATCGTCTTCTTTTCCCTTGGCACAATCATTGCTCTTGCAATCAGGCACTGCAGGTCAAGGGTGTCGACAACATGATTCTGATGAGTCTTGAATGCCCAAATCATGCACCGATCTCAAAGGCCTTGGACACAGTTCAACATTTTTAAAAGGAGGAAAAATTGAAACAGAACAAAAGATTAAAGAAAAGGTTTTTTGCAGGAATCTTTGGTCTGCTCTTTTTGTTGTCTCTGTTTTCGGTATCAGCGGTTTTTGCTGAAAACGACGTCCAGACGCTTAAAGAACAGCTTCAGACCATGTCCCGGCAAATGGAGGAACTCCAGAAAAAAATTGAAGCCATGGAGACAGCAGAGTCTGATAAAAAGGAACAGATCAAAGAGATGGATAAGCGGCTCAACAAAGCTGAACTGCATACGGCCACGGACAAAATCTCTTTTGGCATTGATTTTAGAACCCGAGCCGACAGCATTCACTACAAAGATATCCGCGTAGCGCCATCCTCTCTGACCAACATGTTCTTCGGCACCTATCCAGCAGGCTTTAACGGTGCCACCCTCGCCCAAGCTCAAGCTGCCATGGCAGGTATGGTCGCCGGCGGCATGGTTCCACCTGTTGAAAAATATGATGTCGACAACGACGTCATATACACCAACCGGCTCCGTCTGGAAATGAAGGCCAAAGTCAACGATCAACTCGGCTTTGCCGGCCGTCTGGCAGCATACAAGGTATTCGGCGACAGCACCGGTGTCAATTTCAATCATGGGAGCCTGGGAGACGTTACCTTTGACGGCACCACATCAAGCCTGCCCCATGGGGATACCATCCGCCTTGAACGGGCATATTTCAACTATAAAAACCATATGGGATCCGTGCCGTATAACCTGTCTTTGGGTCGTCGTCCCTCCACCGAAGGTCCACCGCTGGAATATCGGAATTACAGCCTCGAGGGCGGATCGCCTATAGCAACGGTCATTAACTGGCAGTACGACGGTGCATCTCTGAGTTTCGGTCTGGAGGATGTCACCAACATTCCCGGTTTTGATATCAAACTTTGTTACGGCGTAGGATTCGAAAGCGGTTATGGCAACAGCGGCTCATTGAGCAGCGCTTCTGATTTAGAGGATGTTCACTTGGGCGGGGTCATTGCCACCCTTTTTGATAACGATACCACCAATGCCACGTTCCTCTACGCCCATGCATGGGACATCACCGACGGGTTCACCGGCCTGACCGTCATGCCGTTTATCGCTTATAAGAATGATGATGGCACTTACAACTTTGAAAAAAATTACGGTGGGTATATCAGCCGGCTCGAACCCTCCACCAACATCGGCGACTGGGATGCTGCGTCGTTGCTGCTGAGAACAAACCTTACCGAGCGGTTTGATAAAAATATCGATCTCTTTTTAGCCGGTTCCTGGAGTCATACGTCCCCATCACAGATCTCAAAAAATCCATTTTACGAGATCATGGGTCAGGGGCTTTTGAGTTCCAACGGAAACCTCGAAAGCCAGGACGGATACATGATTTATGCGGGCGCCGTTTTCCCCATGCCGCTGGATGCCCGGTTGGGTCTGGAATATAACTATGGGTCCAAATACTGGTTCAATTTTACCGGCGCCGAAGATTCGCTGATCAGCAGCAAGCTGGCCACCCGGGGACAGGTA
>JAOUGB010000599.1 GCA_029857875.1 Desulfobacteraceae bacterium
CGCTCCGCTGATTTTATATAATTGTCAGAATTCCTTAACTTTAGCTCACTTTAAACTCTTGTCCGCTGACGCACTGTGGCGGATTAGTTCACTTCAAACTCTTGCAACGCTTCTTCAGGCAGAGCCTGACAACTCTGACCTATCCCATAGGACCAGGTTTTTCAGGACTAAACAATGATTCAATTCAATAAAAATATCTTACCCCGACTGAAAGGTACGTACATTATTGGCGGTTCAGTCAGAGATCTGCTTCTCGGTCGAACCCCCACCGACTATGACATCGCTGTCACCGGAAATCCAGAACAATTTGCAGAAAAATTAATAGCCAAATCAGACGGACATCTTGTCAGGCTTGGAAAGCCCGGCCAAATGATTATCAGGGTGATATCTGGCGACATTATCTTCGACATCACTTCCTTGAATGGCACTTCCATAGAAGACAACCTCAATCAAAGGGATTTTACCATTAACGCCATTGCTTACGACCTATATTCAGAAGGAATCGTTGACTGTCTTGGCGGCCTTCAGGATCTTGCCGATAAAAAGGTTCGGATGGTTTCAAAGGAAATTTTCAAAAAAGATCCGGTACGGTTGATACGGGCTTACAGAATTGGCGCTTGCCTAAATTTCGAAATCGAGGCCAAAACTGCAAATGCAATAAAATCTAATACAAAATTGTTAAAAAACATCCCAGGTGAACGGATTCGGGTGGAACTTTTCACAATGCTCGGCACATCAACATCTTATCTTTATCTTTCCCAAATGGCAATTAGCGGACTTTTAACCGCCATTTTCCCCGATCTTGACCGCCTAAAGGGTTGTTTTCAGAACCATTATCACCATTTTGATGGTTTTGAACATACCATGCGAGCTTATGGCCATCTTGAAACCATACTTAATGATCCCGGAAAAATTCTGCCTGATACTTCTGCCAAAATCCATCAATACATCGATAAATACAAACCGGCGCTTATCAAATGTGCGATCCTTTTACACGACATTGGAAAACCCCTGATGAAAACTTTGGACAGCAGCGGTAAATGCCATTTTTATGGCCATGCTCGAAAAAGTGCAGATATGGCTCAAAAAATCAGCCAAAGACTTAGATTTTCTAATCATGAAAGACAGTTTATCGATGGTATTATACGAAACCACATGAAACCGCTGTCTCTTTTTACAGCTTATGAAAAAAAGACATTAACTCAAAAGGGTATCACACGATTTTATAAAAAATGTGGTGAATATACCCCTGCCCTCCTTCTGGCAGCCATGGCGGATACAAAGGCAAAACAAAATAAATTAAATGAAAAAAACAAAGCCTTTAAGTCCTTTCTCAAAAAGATGATTTTCGAATATTTTTATAATTATCAACCCTTAAGCGATGAACCGCCATTGATAACCGGACGCGATCTAATTCATGTTTTCGGACTTACGCCTTCACCTTTATTTAGAAAACTTCTTGATCTTGTGGATGAAGCAAAATTAACAAAAACCATTAAAAATCGGTCAGAAGCTCTTGAACTGATAAGAGATGTCCTAAGGAATGAAGGATAGACCTCTAAATTTTATGTACCAACCCTTGACAATATTTCTCTATTTATATAGTAAAGCCGAGAATAACGATATTGATGAAACATGTATAGATTATTGATCTTAAAACTTATTATGAAAGGAGAACTTCAGCATGAACATTTTGTTTTTTGGACCGAATGGTAGCGGCAAGGGAACTCAGGGAGCGATTGTAAAAGATAAATACAATACCCCCCATATCGAGTCCGGAGCTATTTTCCGTGATAACATCGGAAAAGGGACCGAATTGGGTGCAAAAGCCAAGGAATACATCGACCGCGGCGATCTGGTGCCGGATGAAATTACGATTCCGATGATCCTCGACCGTCTGAAACAAGATGATTGTAAAGATGGATGGCTTCTTGACGGATTTCCGAGGAACAAGAATCAGGCGATAAAACTCGATGAAGCACTTAAATCAGCCGGTTTGGCCCTCGACATTGTTGTTGAAATACTTCTGGACCGGGAAATTGCAAAAAATAGGATCATGGGACGTCGACTCTGTGTAAACGACAACAACCATCCCAACAACATCTATATTGACGCCATCAAACCCGATGGAGACAAGTGCCGTGTTTGTGGCGGTGATTTAAAGACCAGAGATGATGATCAGGATGAGGACGCCATTAACAAACGCCATGCAATTTACTATAATACTGAGGATGGAACGCTGGCATCAGCCTATTATTTCAAAGACCTTGCCGCCCAACAAGGGGCAATGAAATATATTACCCTGGACGGCAAGCCCAGCGTAAAGGACGTTACTGCTGAACTTGTTTCCAAGCTGTAACTCAACGCAAAAATATAAAAGTTAAAAGTGTCTAAAGTGATCTAAAGTGCCTAAAGTGATCTAAAGTGATCTAAAGTGATCTAAAGTGCCTA
>JAOUGB010000047.1 GCA_029857875.1 Desulfobacteraceae bacterium
GGGCAATTTCAGGAACCAGAACCAGAACGGAATAACCCAAGTCCATCGCCTTTGCTGCAATATGCATGTAAACTTCTGTCTTACCGCTTCCGGTAACGCCGGATAAAAGGAAGGTACTAAATTTTCCACCAAGAGTCCTTATCACTTTTGAAACCACACGGTTTTGTTCTCCAGTGAGTCTGTGAGGTGTATCAGGTTTTATAAATTCACCAAGGGGATCACGATAAACCTGTTTATTAAAAATAGAAATATATCTGTCCGCTTCTAAATGCTTTATTAATTTCGGAGCAGATGGAACAAGTTTTTTTAATTTGTTTACGCTGACTTCACCTTGGCTTTTGATTGCTTCAATGATCTTTTGTTTTGACGCAGATAGACTGCCCATAGGGATATTTGAATCGATCAATGACACATGCCTTTGTATTTTTGGTTTTGTGATTCCGACCTTTAACTCTCGTTCATGAACAATGAGCCCTTGATGTTGCATGGCATAAATTAAGGCATTAGGAATTTTGTTGTTAAGTTTTTCGCGAAGTTTTTTTAATCCACAAGACTCTCCCTTTAACAAGTTTAAGATTTCTCCTTCCAAAGGAGTAAGAGAATTCCCGGAAAGGGCTTCTTCTCCCTTTTTCGTAATGGCAATGGCAGCAAAGTCATAAATATTAAGTCCACCAGGCAGTGCACATTTGATAACATCTCCGATGGGGTGCAGGTAGTAATCAGACGTCCATCGGAAAAAATTTATCATACTTGAAGGAAAAAGCGGCTCGTCATCAAGAATATCAAGAATATTTTTTATCTTCCCCTGATCCGTTTTTTTACATGCACCCAGAATGTATCCTGTTACTCTGCGCCGGCCAAATGGAACAAGAACTCTTTTCCCTGTCGATACCAACGCTAACAGGTTTTTTGGAACACTGTAAACATATGTGCTGTATACCGGCAAGGCTATGGCAACCTCTATACAAGATATTGCAGCTGTCATTTCTCCCAGTCCGTCTGAATTCCGTTTATAATCAGCAAAACCGATGTGAGATGAAGGCTTTTTTCTTGACACTTCATCAGCTTTTTTCTAATCTGTAATATGCAAACTGTCTGTGAAAATTAGATTTTTCTTAAATATTTTCTTTTGAACACTATAGCCTTAATACAAATGTTTTTCAACCATCTATAGATCAATCATGAACATGAGACCTTGGCTTATTCAAACGCTAAAACATTCAACCCGAAAAAACAAACTATTATGCCCAAACGATCCGTACTGGAACGTTTCAAGCACCGACTTTTAAAAAAGAGACAAAGCAAGAAATAACAAGCAAGCCTAAAGGAGGAAAAAATGAATAAAATTAGAAAACAATCCATGGTGTTATTGCTAATTATAACCCTTGTTTTTATCCCATTCGGAACTTCGGCCCTTGCAACAGGACAGGCGGTAGATGAGGAAAACAGCGGCGCCCTTATGACTGCTGATCTTATTCTTGCCAGGCCGCTGGGTATCGTCGCAACCGTTTTTGGTTGTGCCGTCTTTATTGTATCACTCCCCTTTTCAGCTCTGGGTGGCAATACCAAACAGGCAGCCCAAAAATTGGTCAAAGAACCGGCATCATTTACATTCACAAGACCGCTGGGAGAATTTTAAAACATATATTGCCATCCACAATAAGTTTCGACCCACAGATACGACCAAACAAGGGGGGAAGATGGCTGAAATAAAAGGTCATGGGATTGAAGATTTAACTCAGTTCGCAGTGGATGTGATTCGACGTTCAGGGAAGGAAGCACTTTCCTATTATGGTAAGGGGGATCGTCGCATCAAATTTGATGAAGCGCTTGTTACAGAGGCGGATTCCCATTTAATGAATTTTTTTCAGGATCAACTTGACAACCATTTTCCTGAACATCAGGTATTTAAAAACAACCAGGTGAATAGAAACTACACCCATGATGGAAAGCGATATATCTGGATTTTTGATCCATTAGATGGGGTGGCCAATTTTCAGGCGGGAATTCCGATATGGGGCATTTCCCTTGCACTGATAGAAAATTTCTGGCCTATTTTCGGGGCATTCTATATGCCGGCAACCGGCGATCTTTTTCACGCACGGGCGGATCAAAAAGCCTTCCTGGGAGATAAGGAAATTCGCGTTTCGAGCAAGAAAAACATTAATGACGAGAGCCTTCTTTTTACGTATTCACGATTTCATCAACGTTATCGTTCAACATTTCCGGGGAAAATTCGTGATTTGGGGTGCACCGGCGCTCACATTTGTTATGTTGCAATGGGTCGTGCCGAAGCGGCTGTAATTGCGAATGAATCGTATCAGGATCTTGCTGCAGCCGGCATTATTCTTGAAGCGGCAGGCGGAAAGATCTGCAAGTTAGATGGAAGCAATTTTTTCCTCAATGAATATCTGGACAACCAGAAGATCAATGACCCCCTTCTGGTTATGGCCCCGGGCATTTATACACAAGTTCGCAACAGTCTACAGGAGATTTCTTAATCTTTTTAAAAATGTAAAATGATTTCAAGGATCGATCATATTTCAATCGCCGTGAAAGATTATCCGGAAGCCCTCTATTTTTTTAAAAACATACTTGGAGCGGTACTCGGTGCTGGTGCTCGAAATAATGATATGAAATATCATTGGCAGATTTTTTCATTTGGCGATCTTTCACGTCTCGAGCTTATAACCCCACTTGAGGAAAAATCTTTTTTGACAAAGTTCTTAAATAAAAACAAAAACGGGGGCCTTCATCATATCTCCCTACAAACCCCGGATATTCAAAATGCGATTCGAAAGCTTGAAGATCATAATATTCCTTATTTCGGGTATAACGAATACGGCGACTTTTGGAAAGAGATCTTTATTCATCCCAAAGATGCTTTTGGTGTTCTGATTCAGATTGCCGAGTTCAATCCCGACGACTGGCTGGATAAGTCTCTTGTATTTCCAAAGGGACAAAAATGGGCGGTAATAAAAAACAACGAAGGTTGTACGTTAAACCTTGCACATCCCGGCGGAGGAAAAGTTAAACTTAAATTAAACAGATCAGAAATTAAAAATCTTATCAGCGATCTTGAGCAATTATGTTAGTCCGCACTAGTGATTCAAAAGCTCCAGCATCCATCGGGTTACAACGCTTACAAGTTTTTCTTGGTGATTACTGAAACGGTGGTTGGCACCGGGAATTTTAACAACCGTGACATTTGTCTTAAGAGTCGCACTGTTTCTGAGGCGGTCAGCTACATCAGGATTGGCCAGGCGATCAGCAAGACCGTGGACAACTAGTGTGGGCTTTGAAATACGGGATATGTTTTTGTAGGGATCGGATACGGTTTTCGGGCCCCTGAGGCTTACCACATGGTTGGCGGTATAAAGCGCTTTGCCCAAAGGCCCCAGGTTGATCAGCATCCATTGATCTCCTTTACCTTTTGCCACCAGGTCCTGGGCCTGACGGAGGACGCTTTTTGCCGTCTCAGCCCCGAATACGCTGATATTCCACTCGAAAAGATTGCCTGGAGGACCGGTTAGCAGTATGCCTTTAATTCTTGGATCCTGGGTTGCTGCCATGTAGTATAGCACCCGGTTGGTACCCATACTGTGTCCGTAAAGAAATATAGAATTATAACCCAGCAGGGCCATTTTATCGACGGCTATCGCTATGTCATAACGGTTTTCTTCAAACCGGTTTTTTTTTGGACCCCGATCATGATCACGCATGTTGAGCGCCAAAGTGGCAAATCCTCTATCTGTTAGGGCTTCTGGAAGAAAGTCCATGATGCCTGAGTAAAAGTTGCCGCTGTAACCGTGGATCAACACCACGCAGGCATTAGCTTTTGCCATGCGTGGCTGGCGTAAAATACCGGTTAGTTTTACGCCGTCGTTAGTTTGCAATCTGACCAGATCAACGTCGATGTTTTCAGCAGCTCTGGGGGTTTGGCTTACGCCGATAACCATAAAAAAGCAGATCAGAAAAAAACATTTGAAAAATCGCATCATGACCCCTTTAATTTAAGGATACCCAATAATTTTATCAAGGAAATAGTTATTTCATCACCCACAGGAGGTACGACATGCTCATTCATAAAACCAAAGTACAGGTTCGCTTCGGTGATACGGATCCGTATGGCGTTGTTTATTTTGTCGCCTATTTTCGCTATTTCCATGAGGGGATTGAAGAATTTCTCCGGTATATCGACATACCTCCGGAAACCTTCTTTCGCAACAAAAAAGAAAAATACGGCATGCCCAAAGTGGCTGCCAACTGCCGTTTTTTAGCCCCGGCCTACTATGGCGATTTACTTGAAATGCATACTTCAATAAAAGAAATCAAAGAAAAAGCCATCGTTTTTCAGTTTCACTTTTACCGCCCGCCGGAAACCCGGTTGCTGGCAGAGGGAAATGTTACCTTTGTTGCCATCGATCATACCTGGAAAGCAATTCCTTTGCCCAAAAAGGTCGCTGAAAAAATACAACGGCTGTAGTTCAAATGGTATGAATCGTCGAAATCAATTTACCTGAGTTTCAGATGAATCCCCGCTTTAAGTTCATGAACATTGCCGATGATTTTGGCAGCCGTCACCCCTTTGGCATGCAAGGCGTTGACGAGATTTTCTCCCTGGGTTTCCGATACAGCCACAAGCAAACCACCGTTGGTTTGTGGGTCAAATACGATTTCTTCGTGCCAGGAGGGCAAATCGGTCTCAAGCCACAAATGCTGTTCGACCATTTGCCGATTGTAAGCATTTACACCGGTGGTCACTCCTTTTTTATACATCGTCAGCGCCTCGTCCATAATCGGCAGATCTTTAATACTGATTTCCAAACACACACTGGATGCCTTGGCCATTTCAAAACCGTGCCCGGCCAATCCGAATCCGGTCACATCAGTTGCGGCGTGGATATCAAAACCGGACATAACCTCAGCAGCGGTTCGATTGAGCGTTATGAGGATTGACAAACAGGCTTCCATGGCCTCTTTGGAAACCCATTTTTTTAAATTGGCGTTAAACAAAACACCGCTTCCAACGGGCTTGGTCAGAATCAGCACATCCCCGGGTTGAGCACCCCGGTTGGTCCAGAATTTGTCTGGATGTACGATTCCGGTTACTGCCAGACCGAATTTGGGCTCATCGTCTTCCACGGAATGCCCGCCTGCCAATACAGCACCGGCTTCGGTAATCTTACTCAGAGCGCCGGCCACGATTTGATGCAGTATCTCAGGGGCCAATTTCTTGGAGGGAAAGCTGACCAGATTCAGGCAGGCAATGGGGCGTCCGCCCATGGCGTATACATCGCTGATGGCATTGGCTGCCGCTATTTGACCGTATATATACGGGTCGTTCACTGGCGGCGTGATATAGTCAGCCGTCATTATTATGGCCAGATCCTCGGTTAATCGATAAACGCCGGCATCATCACTGGTTTCATAGCCCACCAGCAAGTTCGGATCTTTATTTTTTGGGAGAATCGCCAACAAACTGCCAAGCCCGACCGGGTCGATTTTTGAGGCTCAACCGCAGGTTTTTGAAAGGCTCAGCAGGGTCGGTTTTTTAAAAAAGTTCAGTTTCACTGCCTATATGCTCCTTAATTTATATTTGGATTGTCCTTATTATTCTTTCCCTTTGCATGCAGGTCAAGGTTTTTTCACTAAAAGGATACGTTGTCGGTTTTGATGGTGTAAACGGACTGTTTTAGGAAAACTCGTTTTATTATGATCGAAGTGCGTTGGTAAGTTGTTTGATCCTTGTGCTCATTTTGGAATCTGTTTGATTCAAATAGGTCCAATCCGCCAGCTCAAGTCGTTCCGGTTCATGGTCAAGGACAATACGTGCGGTCTGATCAGAAACTTCTCCGGCATGCCGAACACAAAATTTAAAATGGTGTTTCGTTCCCAGTTCGATATTTTTTGTCAGCACTCGGCAGCAGGTGGCACCGAACTTTGTTTTGAACCGCTCGTGGAGTTCTCTGGAAGCAGCGTAAACCGTTCGGTTGTTCAGGATGCCGGGACCGTTGCGACCCAGAAACAACCCAAGGGCAATAATACCGGCACTTAATGCGCCGCAAGTGCAGCCGCTTCCTCCAAATCCTTCCGGAAGGCCGGAAGTAATCCGAACAGCAATCTCCGGCGCTAATCCCCCTTTGAGGCCTTGATTTAATACCGTCAATACTGCCTCGGAACACATCAGTTGGCCGGTCATGAACAGGTTCTCTGTACGCTGCCGAATTTTGTTAATCAGCGTTTCGCAACGATGACCCAACAACTTATTATCTTTATTTAATCGGATCATGAGAAATAATGTCATTTGAACCCTGATTGGCTCAGAATTCGTTTGAAAACAACAACGAACAAGCAAACGAATATCTTCATTTTACTTTTTCCATTGGATATTTGGTGCCTTTCCAAGCGAAAATTCCGCCGGAATAACGGTAAACATTTTTGTAGCCAAGCTTGACAGCCCAGGCAGCACCATTGTGGCTGCGGGTACATTTGACAAACCCGCAGTAAATAACGATGGTTTTATTTTTGTCAGGGCCAAGCAGGGCTTCAAAGTCTTCTTTGGACTTACCGTCGGTTTCTTTAATATCCCAGGTTTGCATATCCGGGATCGGAAACAGAAACTGCTTGGCATTGGGTACGTGAGCCTTCTTGTAACTAGCTTCATAAGGCATGGTGTCGATGATCAGCATGTCCTTGCCGGCGTCGATCCATTGCTTGAGTTCTTCTGTTGTAATGACATCGTAACCACCGCGCTGCACTTCGCGAACCAGTTTTACGGCACCCTGTTCCTTTTCAAGCTCTTCTACAAACTTGTTTTTGGCCATTACGGGCGTCGACAGACCTATCAAAAGTAATCCCAGGACTGTGAAAGTGAACATCTTTTTAATCGTGTGCATCAATAATACCTCCTCTGTGGAATAAACTGTTGAAAAAGAAAATCAATCGAGCCAGCTTAATCGACCGATAATAACGCCAAAAATATAAATAAATAACCCCTGCAATCATTACAAAATCCCGATAAAGCGCCGGACGCAGACTGTGAAAAGCCTCAGACTCGGGATCTTGCGGCCCGAAACAGCCGCAGTCGACATCGAGCCCCAGCCAGATACCGTAGCTCAGGATCGCCATAAACAACATTAAAAGACCCGTAATGCCTGCCAAAGATCCCCTGATATCCAATAATAGACCCAAGCCGAAGACCATCTCAAGCAAAGGTAAGATAATGGCCATCGGCAAAATCCAAGCCTCGGGCATTAAACCGTATGCATCTATAATTACGGCAAATTCTTTAGGACCCATCAACTTTGAAATGCCGGACCACAAAAAAATTACACAGAGCAAAACACGAATCAAATGGTAGATTAAGGGAGACAGAAAAGAATTTCTCAGGGCAAATATTCCTTTCTCTTTTCGGCCGTTAATTGTTTTCACTTCTTGACCGTTCATTGAACGCTGTGTTCCCAATATTTTTAATTCAAGGTTCGCACCCTCATTTTTCAGCAACGCCAATATGGTTGTGCAGGCCGGAAAAATTTTTTAAGGTAAAATCATACAGATTCGATGGTAAAATAGAAAAAAGCCTCTTGAACCCATATAAGGCGCCAAGAAAATGTAACGAAAAGATATCCATATGATCTTTAAAATAGTTGTCACTTTCTATATTGGCGCCGTACGATAAGGTGCCAAAGACATATTTTACCTTAAAAAATTTCTTTTGGCCTGCTGTATCAAAGGCTCTTTAGCTATATTGTGGTGCGAAACTTGAGTTTTAAGGTGATGAATCTATAATATAATGATAAACAATAAGTAAAATTGATAATATAAATAGTTGGGTAGATTATGATTGGTAAAATCAATATCTGCATAACCATAGTTTTTCAGCCGGACCAAAAAGTGTCAGTTGACACCTTGGATCGCCTCTGGTAGCTTTGGGACAAGGCTGCAGGAAAATAAATGTATTTATATATTACGGTTAACTGGAATCTTGCATACGACAAGTATTTGTTCACTATTTTCAAAAACGAATTCCATAAAACCAACACCCCTGCAAGTTCTTATATTTTTATCTCTGGAAGTCAGGGCAAATAGATGGTTATACGGGCTAAAATTCTATGGGCGGTGGTTTCTTTGGTATCTTTGATTGCGATCATCGGCGTCTTTTACACAGGATTTCGAAAGATCCTATCCCTCCCCTTTCGCCAGACCAACGACCTTCTCCATGAGCAAGACTTCCCGTTAACTCTCGATTTTCTAATACCGGCAGGACTTTACATCGATGAAACAATAACGGTGAAAGAGGTCCTTTATCATCGTCTTCACAAACCAGGTCAAAAGGCTCATCTTTTCTTGTCAAAAATTACGGAAAGCATCCCTGTGAAGTATCGGATCGCCGCCACTACGGTATTCTATCTTTTCTGGACATTACTGTTTTTGGTTTTCTTTAGAATCTTCACTTGGATGCATTATACTACCGCCTTGCTCATCAGCTTTCTTTTTGGTGCTACTGTCTACTTTTTCATGCCGGATTTTATTATGGGAAAAATAGACGACAGCATTTTTTTAGGATGGGCGCTTGCACTGTTAGGTCTTCGGTGGTGGACGAAGCGAAAAACAGTGAAGGGCACCCAATAAATAGAAATGAAATATAGACGGATAAACGGGAGATAGCCATGTATCGTCAGAATTACATTAATTCGCTTCGAGCCGAACTGGTGAAAATGGTATCAGACTACCTCTCCCCCGCAGCGCTTCATTACGGTTATAGTGATGTTCCCCTGGAAACCAACATTAAATGGCGGCCACTTGTCCTTGTTTTAGGGAACTATTCCTCCGGCAAATCGACCCTTATCAATGAATTTCTTGGAGCGGATATTCAAGCAACCGGCCAGGCGCCCACCGACGATTCCTTTACCGTCATCACCTATGACGATTCTGCGTCTACCGCAGAAAACGTTCGCGTTGTTGAAGAACGGGATGGGAAGTTTTTGCTCCATGATCCGGAATATCCCTTTGAAACACTGAGAAAACACGGGCAACGATTCGCCTCTCACTTTCGCCTGAAAAAAGTGAATGCGACTTTTTTAGAAACCCTTGCCATCATTGATACACCGGGAATGCTCGACAGTATCACCGAACGGGATCGCGGGTATGACTATCAAGAAGTCATAGGTGATCTGGCACAAATAGCTGATCTGGTTCTGGTGGTCTTCGATCCCCATAAGGCGGGAACGGTACGTGAATCATATATCAGCATTCGGGAAACCCTGCCTGCCCGTACCTTTGAAGACCGTCTGCTCTTTGTTTTGAACCGAATTGATGAATGTGCCTCCTTTGCCGATCTTTTGCAGGTCTATGGAACGTTGTGTTGGAATCTATCTCAGATCACCGGTCGGAAAGACATCCCCCCCATCTGCCTCACCTACTCTCCGCGGGCCATGTTGCGTGCAGGGAAACGGTCCGGAGGGGATATGAGTTTTTTAGGTCATCTGGAAAATCAGCGCGAGGAATTGAAAAGGGCCATCCTTAAAGCCCCGAGACATCGTCTCGATCACCTGGCTACCTTTGTCGAAACCCACGGCGAACGCCTGGGGCATTTCCTTGAAGCCCTAATGAACTACCGTCGCAGATTGAACAAATTTCGCTGGAAACACACCTTTATCGGCTTTTTGGTGAGTCTTCTTCTCGGCGCAAGCGCGACTTTCGGTCTTATGATCTCCGGTATCCTGGGGGGCATGGACCAGCGCATGCTTTTGGGTGCCGGAGGTGGCGCCGCTTTGACTGTATTTTTCCTGTGGTCCACCCTGCTCATGAAACGTCGGGCAGCCCGCTTTCATTCTCGTGTTCTCAGAGATCTGGACAAACTTACCCCCCTTGAAAATCAGACGCGTCGTGACAGTTGGCAAGCTGTAAAAGGCTTTGTGTATGCCTATCTCGAAAAGACATCCGGACGATTTTCTCTCGCCCAGACCAAGAAGGAGTTCGGTGCTGTGAAACTTGTAAGAGACAGAGGTGCAACAGAAATCCGGGAGGCTTTAAACGAACTGGCCGGCTTAAAAGATGACGGTATTTTTGTTGTGGACTCGACAATGCTGCCGGAAGGGCCATCACCGACAAGTGCTGCCGGAGGATCTGTCACTTGAATTGTGTTTGACTATTCGGCAATTTGTTATCA
>JAOUGB010000601.1 GCA_029857875.1 Desulfobacteraceae bacterium
AACAAAGGATTTGAATATCAAGACCAAGGACCTTGAAGAATTGAATGTCGCATTGAAGATTTTGCTTGGTATAAGGGAAGAAAATAAAGCAGAACTTGAAGAAAATATTATGTCAAATGTAAAAACACTTGTTGAACCATATTTAGCTAAATTAAAGAAAGTCAGTTCCGTTCTTGGTCAAAAAACCCTGATAAATATCCTTGAATCTAATTTAAATGAGATAATCTCACCTTTTTCCCGTCGGTTATCCTCTAAACATTTTAAGCTTTCCCCTTCAGAGATCCAAGTTGCAAATCTTGTAAGACAGGGAAAAACAAACAAAGAAATTGCAGAAATTTTACAGGTGGCAAGTCGGACCATAGCGTTTCACAGAGAAAATATTCGAAAGAAACTTGGCCTAACAAACCAAAAAACCAACCTCAAAACCTACCTGATGTCCCTCGACTAATGCCAGTTTGTACCTGGCATTAGAACCGTTAATTTTTGGCATTCTCAAACTATCAAGATTGATGTATAAATAACTATAGATTTCAGAAGGATTAATCGATTCGGGAAAAAGCATGAAAAAAATACTTGTCGTAGAAGACGAAGCCGTCATTGCGCTGAGACTTCAACAGATGCTGACGATAATGGGATACGATGTCATTGGTATATCTTATTCCGGCGACGATGCACTGAAGAAGGCCAGGCGTCTTTTACCCGATCTGATTTTAATGGATATTATGATCCCGGGTAAACTGAACGGTATCGCTGCGGCAGAGATCCTGGGGGCCGAACTCGATGTACCGGTGATCTTTCTGACGGCCTTTTCAGAAGAAAAAATCATCGAAAGAGCCAAAAAAGCCGAACCTTACGGCTATATTTTGAAACCTTTTCAAGACCGTGAGATCAAAGCTGTCATTGAAGTTGCGCTTCACAAAAAAGAGATGGAGAAAGCACTTAGGGAAAGCAAGAAGAAATTCAAAGAATTTTTGGATAATTTAGGTGATGCTGCCTATGAAGCGGATGCTTTTGGCAATATAACTTATACCAATAAAGCGGCTGAGATATTAACAGGATTGCCGTTGAAAAAATTGATAGGAAAACCCTTTCTACCTCTGTTTACAGAAAAAAGCCAAAAAATCGCCATGGATCTATACCAAAGAGCTTTAAATGGAGAACGTCTTGAATTCGAATTAACCTTCACCAATGGAAAAATCGCTCGTTTTAAAAATGAACCGTTAATTGATAAAGACGGTAGGATTATCGGTGTATTTGGCATAGCAAGAGACATTACCGATCGCGTCAAAGCCGAGGAAGCATTGCAAAAAGCTCACAACGACTTGGATCGCCGGGTAAAAGAACGTACCGTTGAACTCAATAACGCTCTTAAAACAGTAAAGCGCAGTGAAACAGAACTTTCTCAGCGTAAATTGGCTTTAGAAAAATTAAACCGAGAACTTCTGGAGACAAATCAGGCTCTGTCCGTTTTGGCAAGGAATATAGATAAAAAAAAGGAAGATCTGGAGAAAAAAATATTTACGATGTGCAACAGCAAATTGATGCCGATTCTAAAAGGACTTCAAAAAGATGTATACTGCCAAAAACGAGAAGCCGATCTGGAACTTATTATCAACTACCTCAATGAAATCACCCATGATTCACCCCTGCATCACGATATCGACTCCCATTTGACCGACCAGGAAATGCGTGTGGCAGTGATGATAAAAAACGGTCTGACCAGTCAGCAAATAGGGGACTTGCTGTGCATTTCGTTGCACACGGTTAAAACCCATCGCAAAAATATCCGGAAAAAATTAAAAATTGACAGCACAAACATCAATCTTGTCTCTTATTTGAAATCCAAACTCAAAGCTCAAGACTGAAAGGATCAAGGATTAAGGATCAAGGATTAAGGGGTAAGGAAAGAGGAAAGAGGAAAGAGAGACAGAAGTCAGAAGTCCCTGGTTGAATTCGTTGCGCTCGTCTTCTTTGAAGAATTTAACAGGGCAAGCAGAGATCGGAAGTCAGATTGCCTCAATCCTAAACCAATAAAATTTACCCTATGAAATTTTTCGAAGAAAAGAAGCAAAGCGAATTTCATTAGGGCAAACCTAACGATCCTAACGAACAAACGAGCTTAACGTTCCAAACGAACATAACCCATAAAACAAATCTTTCATGGAGTGGGTAGATCTACTACCCACTATATCCCCCCAACAACCCTCCTTGACGTTTCGATATCTTCAACCTATTTAAGAAACTTCAGCAATTTCTATGTCCCCTTTCCTTCAGAGCAAGATAAATTTTCGAATTCTGGATGCCGTAATTTTTCAATTCATCATTGAGAGTATTAAATGGCACTCCCCAAAAAGAAAAATAAACCATCTGCCGAGAATATCGATGTGTTTTATTTAGAAGCAAGTCATCCTGCCTTTAAAGAAATATTTGATCATGCCAATGATGCCA
>JAOUGB010000600.1 GCA_029857875.1 Desulfobacteraceae bacterium
GCAAAGAAAGGATATGCGATGGATACAAAGACCTCATTTCTCAGATAGAAGTGGGGTTTTATTGTTTTTATGACCCGATTCCTGCGATGTACTGTGGAGGACTTGTCCGCCGTTCTTTGTGGTGGAGATCCCGTTATTGGAGCCCCGCTGTGTCCTGTGAAATTCACGATAGTGAAGGGCAAGGCTAATTTCACCGGGGTAGGTCCTCGTGAAAGTACCGGGACAGGCCGGAAGATCGTTCTGGGGCGCTTAAATGTATAATGAACAATACAGACCTTTAAGATATCGTTAAAGTTACGGCACTGACACGTCCCCAAGACTGACAGCCGAACGTCCCCAAGACTGGCAGCATGGTACAGGCCGATGCTTCCAACAACTCCGTCGTAAATAAAGAATCGCTAAAGCGGTATCTGAATAAAAGCTACCAAATTCTGGAAACACGCTTGGAAGAAGAACAAAGATCTTCCGATAGCGATGATGAGCCCAAATCCGGAAGTGCCAATAGAAAATATATTTCAACCACCGACCCGGATGCCTCTGTAACACATCGCGGAAAAGGAAAGTCCAAGCTTCAATATCAAGTTCAGAGAGGGGTTGATGAAAAATGTGAAATCATTACTGCGACCGAAGTAACCCCCGGTGAGGTGCATGAAGCTCACCGCATGCAATCTTTAATAGACAGCCAAAAAAAAATATCGGACAAAAAGTTTAAACTGCTGTGGCCGACAGCAAGTATGGTACCATCGAAAATTATCTGGCCTGCCAAGACCAAGGAATTAATGCGCATATTAGTTCCCTATAACAGACTCAAAAAAATACCGGTGCTAAAAAAGGAATCTTCCCCAAAGAAGCCTTTAGCTATGATGCTATAGATGACATCTTCATCTGTCCGGCCGGTCAAACTCTAAAAAAACGACAATATTTTAAAAAGCGAAAACATTATGAGTATATCGCTTCAGCCGGCACATGTAGCAGTTGCGAGCTTAAAGGAAAGTGTACCAAGGCCAAATCCGGTCGAACGCTTAAACGGCACGTCAGACAGAATGACCTGGATTTCATGGTTGATCAAGCAAATAGCCGAGAAGCTAAAAGGGATATCAGAATCCGGCAGCATCTGATGGAAAGATCATATGCTCGCGGTACTCGCTTCGGATATAAACGAGCACGTTGGCGTAGACTCTGGCGAGTTCAAATTCAGGAATATCTTACTGCCGGAATCCAGAATATTATGGTTTTACTTCGGCATGTCAAAGAGTCGGCTCCTGCACGGGGTATGTTTCTGGCCAAACCCGGTTATCAGAAAGCCTATTTGAGGCTTCAGGAGCTATTTTATTTCTTCAAAGGAGTAATAACGGACAGCATAAATCATTTTTTCGAATTTAGATGTTCTAAGTCACAAAATCTGGCTTATAAATTTTGATCGGATTTGGAATTCCGGTTTGGGCAACAGCCCGTTCATAGTTGACACACACCGGAAATTTCCCTATACTTTTTTTTAAAAAGACATGTTATTGACATAAATTTGCAAGGAGGTTTTTCATGAAGAAATCCTTTATTCTTATCATAACTCTTTTCGCGGCATCATTTGCTTTTGCTTCAGTACCAGAAGGTAAAAATCTTTTTGAAACAAAGTGCGGCACCTGCCATTCTCTTGAACGAAGTTTGCGAATAACCAAAGATTTAACGGCTTGGAAAAGAACGATAAAGCGGATGGATCGCTATACTAAAGGAAGGATTTCCGAGACAGAAGGAGAAAATATTGCAGAATATCTGGTTTCAATAGGTAAACCAAAGAAGCCTGCTTCTCATGAAATATCCAAGGAAGAGATCAAAGGACCTGATGAACGAGAACTTTCAGAGTTTAAAAAAGTTCGGGTCAATCAGTTTATAGATCCATCTGTCTGCGGTGGATGTCATTCCGAGAAATTTAAACAATGGAACGGTTCCATGCATAGCAAGGCTTTTTATGATCCTCTTTGGCGTCAAGCAACAAAGCTGTTTTTCAAAGAAGCGGTATCAAAAGATGAGGTCCTTGAGATGAAAGCATGTGTTAAATGTCACACCCCTTTGGGATTTCGATCCTATTTAATATCTTCTCCAGGTGATGACTATGACAAACTTGCGCACCTGCCGGCTCAAGGAATTTTCTGTAACTGGTGTCATAATATAAATGAAGTGAAACATATCGGCGACGCAGGATACGAAGTTGCACCAGGCAGCGGGGAGGAAGACCCGTCAACGATGCTTGGTCCGCTTAAAGATGCAACCTCAGATTTCCACCCTAGTAAGTACTCAGAACTCCATACAAAGTCTGAATTTTGCGGACTTTGTCATAATGTTTCCCATGCGTCAAACAAATTGCCTTTGGAACAGACTTATGACGAATGGAAAAACAGTCCTTACAATACTGGGAACCCTGAAACAACGGTTAACTGTCAGGACTGTCAC
>JAOUGB010000602.1 GCA_029857875.1 Desulfobacteraceae bacterium
AATCTAACCTATAAGGATTGACACGACCTGCAAGGTCGTATTCAATCTATTGTTCAAGAAGCCCGGTTTAGTTGAGATTCTTGTATAAGGGTAATGCTTCGATGATCTGAGTGAGGGAAGCACCCCGGAATCGATAGGATTCGGGGTGCCGGAGATGAACAGCGGTTTTCTATCGATAAAAAGACATTGTTTTGAAGAAAAAGTTGTCTATATTTGGAGCCAGAAGCCGAGTCAAGGCGCAACAGTCCTGTGCCGCTTCAACCGGATATCGGCAGCCTGTTCAATTTGAGTAAAAATAGTATTTAAAGGTTCTCAGCTACCCTGAATCCGAAGATACTATTTTGCACGGCAACAGTGAAGCCCGGAACACCAGACTTTTGCCGCAATTGGTGCAGATCATCGGTTCAGGAGGTTCGAGCACTGTTTTTGGTGTCACGATTTCAAAACCGAACGCCAGTTCAATCAGAGCCGTGATCTTTTCCAACGGGACAGAAGATCCCGGGTGCAGGAATCCATAATAGCGAACTTTCATGAACCCGGTTGGCAGCACGTGCTGAAGAAAACGGCGGATAAATTCCATGACATCCAGGGCCATGGTGCGCCACCGGCTGCTTTTATTTTTACGGTATTTGAAAAAGACCCTTCGATTTTCGATTTTTACGATGCGGCTGTTTGAAATAGCCACTTTAAAAACGTAAGGGGCGAGGTACTTGATACTCTGCTCTCCGGCCCCGATGACCTGACAGTTAACGACCCATTTCTGATTCCAGACATCGGATGGAATTTGGGAATAAAGACCGTTCTTTTTCATAATGTCGCGGAATTTGGCTTTGAAGATTTTTGACATGGCTTTGACCGGCAGAAAAAAATCGATTCGAGAGCAGTGCCATTTGCCGTCGGTTTTCGATAATGCACCACCCGGGACGATATAATGGATGTGGGGATGATAGGGCATTTGTCGTCCCCAGGTGTGCAGCACCCCGAAGAATCCGGGCATGTCTCCGCCAATGTGTCTTTGATCGGCCGCCAGTTTTTTAATGGTCTGTGAAGAGGCGGCAAACATGGCCGAGTAGCACACCCGCTGGTGACTGCGGATGAAGCGTCTGAGGTTTTGTGGCACGGTAAAGGTAATCATGAAATGATGCCCGGGCAATTGGCGATCCAATTGCGTCTGCAGCCACTTTCGGGTTTTATGATGCTGGCAATTGGGGCAATGCCGGTTACCACAGCAGCGATATACCATGTGCCTTTCACCGCATTCAGTGCATTGATAGATGGAAGCGCCGTAATGATCCGTTCGGCAGTTGATGATGGCATCGATGACTTTACGATGTTCAGAAGGGGTGGCCTCCCCGAACCTGTGGATATACTCAGGCGCGTAGGTCTGGAAGATGTCTTTAATCGTTGTCATGGTCATCTCCTTTCATCAGATCGTTGATGATGCCGTAGGCGTTTTCATGCCCCTGTGTAGTCAGGTGGAGATAGATCATGGTGGAGTTTAAGCTGCTATGGCCCAAGTATTGCTGGATTCGTCGGATATTGACCCCAGCCTCCAGCAGATGTGTGGCATAAGAATGGCGCAGGGTATGGACAGAGATACGTTTTTTTAACTTCAACTGTTTCAATACCCGACGCAGGGCACCTTGAACGGAACTCTTGTTCATGGGAATTTGAGCTGTAGGCCCTTCTTTGCCGCTTCGACCCAGTCGTGGAAAGATCCAGGTCGGATTACGGTGCAGCTTCCAGTAAGATCTTAGTATGTGAAGTGTCGACTCGGGCAAGGGAGCATATCGGTCTTTAGCGCCCTTGCCACGGACGTGAATGCGCATGCGATCTTTATCGATGTCGCTGACCTGAAGATGAAGGGCTTCATGCAGTCTGAGCCCGCAGGAATAGACGGTGGTAAGGTATGCTTTGTTTTGAGGCGTACTGACGGTTCTGAGGATGGATCGAATCTCATCGAGGCTCAGTACAGTAGGCAGCCGCCGTTCACTTTTTGCCCGTATCAGTTCCAGTGTGTGCCATTCACGTTTGAGCACATTGATAAAAAAGAACTTGATGCCGCTGTAGCAAATCCGCATCGTTGCGGGTGACCATTTATCATTGTTTTTGCGATGCAGGAAATAATCTTGAAGCTGCACTTCGGTGATTTGATCGGGGGTTTTGTTGTAAAAATCGACAAGCATGCGAACAGAGCGTGTGTAGCATTGCTGAGTGCGTTTGCTCATCCCGGCAAGTTGCAGGGCTCTCATGGATTGATCGTAGTAATTCTTCATCATAACCTCTCTCCTTTCGTTTGAAGGGTTTATTGGATGGGGATCCAATAGAGGTATGACAGAGAATTAATAGCTTTTGCAACCTGCCGCGGATGGGCTCTATCTGAGGATATTTAACGGAAGATCTTATCTGCCGCGAAGCGGCTTACTTGAACCATTTAGTAGA